>JARYLX010000033.1 GCA_029907415.1 Melioribacter sp. | reverse complement strand
ATCATGAAGAACGGATTCTTTGGATATTTCAAAGGATTAGTTCCTCATGGAATACCATTCTGGCTTGTACCAATTATGTTTGTTGTTGAATTACTTGGATTATTTACAAAGCCTTTTGCTTTGGCTATTCGTCTTTTTGCAAATATGACCGCAGGACATATAGTAATTTTAGCTTTACTGGGATTAATATTTATTTTGAAAACATATTTTGTTGTCCCTGTTTCAATTTCATTTGCTCTGTTTATTTATTTATTGGAAATTCTGGTTGCTCTTATTCAAGCTTATATTTTTACAATGTTGTCATCTTTATTTATCGGGATGGCATATCATCAAGAACATTAATATAAAAAAGGAGGAAATCAATGGAATTCGCTTATTTAGCAGCTGGTTTTGGTGCAGCACTCACAGTAATTGGCGGTGCATTTGGCATAGGTAAATTAGCAAGCTCAGCTATGGAAGCAAGCGGCCGTCAACCTGAAGCAGCTGGAGAAATTAGAACTTCTATGATTATTGCTGCAGCATTAATCGAAGGTATTTCTCTTTTTGCATTGGTTATTTGTATTCTTTTAGCTTTGAAATAATTTATAATTTCTCTTTCTTTACATAAGGGAGTGCTTTATGATAATTAGTAATTTATTAATCATTGCATTAAGTGGAAGTGGTGAACATTCAGGCAGCCCGCTTGATGTAAATCCAGGTTTGATTTTATGGACAGTGGTAACTGTTATTTTTTTGCTTATAATATTATCTAAGCTTGCATGGAAGCCAATCTTAAAATCCCTTAATGAAAGAGAAAATTTAATCAAAGAATCACTTGAAAAAGCAGAAAATGCAAGAAAAGAAGCAGAAAGATTAATTGCAGAAAATAAAGCAAACCTGCAAAAAGCCGAAGCTGAGGCACAAAAAATAATTGAGCAAAGTAGAGAATACGCTGAAAAATTAAAATTGCAGATACTTGAAGAAAGTAAATCGCACGCAAGACGAATGATTGAAGATGCATCAAGAGAAATTGAAAGAAAGAATGCTGAAGCTTTTAATAAATTGAAAGAACAGGTTGCAGATATTGCAATTAATGCTGCTGAAAAAATTCTTAGAGAAAATCTAGATAAAGAAAAACAAACTAAAATTATTGCTAAGTATCTGGAAGATCTTTCAAAGAACTAATTATGAGTGTTTACAGAATATCATATCGCTACGCTAATTCCCTTTTTAAGCTTGCTGAAGAAAAGAATGTTCTATCAAAAATTGCAGAAGATGCAGAATTGGTCTATTCAACTATAAGCAGTTCAAAAGAACTTCGTATACTGCTTAAGAACCCTGTAATTAAAGCGGATAAGAAAAAAGAAGTACTATCAAAAATTTTTGAGGGAAAGATTGGCGATGATATGATGAGATTTATTGATTTTGTTATTGAAAAGAATAGAGAAAATATCTTGATTGATATTATGCAAGAATTTTTAAACCTGAGAGACAATAAAGAAGGTATTCTGCGTGTTCAGGTTATTACTGCTGTTGAAATAGATGATAACTTAAAAAAAGAGATTGAAAAAGTACTTGAGAATAAAGAGAGAAAAAAAATTAAAAGTAATTATGTGATAAATCCAAATATACTTGGTGGATATGTAATAAAATTTAAAGATACTGTAATTGATGCTTCACTTACTCATCAATTAGAAAGATTAAGAAAAAAGTTCTCAGAAGATTTAAGTATTTCGAACAATTAGGATGAAAATAAAATGGTAGAAATAAGACCCGACGAAGTTTCTGCAATATTAAGAAAGCAACTTGCCGGCTTCGATAACGAAGTTGATATTTATGATGTTGGAACAGTTCTTCAGGTTGGAGATGGGATTGCTCGTGTTTATGGATTAACAAAAGTAATGGCAAGTGAACTCGTAGAATTCCCAAATGGTGTGATGGGAATGGTTCTCAACCTTGAAGAAGATAATGTTGGTTGTGTTCTTTTTGGTGAGAGTACTTTAATTAAAGAAGGTGATATTGTTAAAAGAACGAAACGTGTAGCTTCATTTCCTGTTGGAGAAGGTTTACTTGGCAGAGTTGTTAATCCTTTGGGAGAGCCACTTGATGGTAAAGGGAATATTCAATTCGAAAAATATTCTCCAATTGAAAGAAAAGCACTCGGTGTAATTCAAAGACAACCTGTTAAGGAACCATTGCAGACAGGAATTACTGCAATTGATGCAATGATTCCTATTGGTCGTGGTCAAAGAGAATTAATTATTGGTGATAGACAAACCGGTAAAACTGCAATTGCAATTGATACTATTATTAATCAAAAATATACTCATACTGAAGAAGCTAAAAAGTATGGTATAAATCCTGTCTATTGCATTTATGTTGCTGTCGGACAAAAAAATTCTACAGTTGCACAAGTTGTTGCCAAGCTCGAAGAATATGGTGCAATGGAATATACAACTGTAATTTCTGCCCCAGCATCTTCACCTGCACCTCTTCAATATATTGCGCCTTATTCAGGAGCCACATTGGGAGAATACTTCAGAGATAAAGGTATGCATGCTCTCGTAATTTACGATGACCTTTCAAAACAAGCAGCTGCATATCGTGAACTTTCGCTTTTGCTTAGAAGACCTCCTGGAAGAGAAGCTTATCCTGGTGATGTTTTTTATTTACATTCCCGTTTACTTGAACGCGCTTCAAAATTAAGTGAAGAAGAAGGAGGCGGAAGTTTAACTGCATTGCCAATAATTGAAACTCAACAAGGTGATGTTTCCGCATATATCCCTACTAATGTTATTTCTATTACAGATGGACAAATCTATCTAGAGCCTAATTTATTTAATGCAGGTGTTCGTCCTGCTATTAATGTTGGAATCTCAGTTTCACGTGTCGGCGGTAATGCTCAAATTAAAGCAATGAAAAAAGTTGCTGGTTCATTAAAATTAGATTTAGCACAATATCGTGAACTTGAAGCATTTGCTAAGTTTGGCTCTGACCTTGATAAAGCAACTCAAAGAACACTTGCAAAAGGTGCTCGATTAGTTGAATTATTAAAACAAGACCAGTATTCTCCAATACCTGTTGAAAAACAAATTGTTAGCGTATTTATTGGAACGAACGATTATCTTGAAACAATAGATGTGAAAGATGTTAAAAAATTTGAAAAAGAATTTCATGAATATGTTGAATTGAAATATCCTGAAATTTATGAAAACATTAGATCAACAAAAGAATTAAGAGATGATACAATTCAACTTCTGAAAAAAGCGGCAAGTGAATTTTTAGACAAATTTAAGAAAAGCTGATAATATTTCTGATGGCAACTTTAAGAGATATAAAAAGAAGAATAATCGGAATAAAAAATACTCAGCAGATAACCAAAGCCATGAAAATGGTTGCTGCTGCAAGATTGCGTCGTGCTCAGGATAATATTATTAATGCTCGGCCATATTCACGCAAAATATCAGAAGTTTTATCACTTCTGCTAAGTATCGAAAAAAATATTAATAACCCATTTTTACAGGAAAGGAAAGTAGATAATCTTGCAATTGTAGTTGTTACTTCTGACAGAGGTTTATGCGGAAGTTTTAATGTAAATGTAATTCGTAAAACAGAAGAATTAATTCATAATGATTATAAACAATTGTATGATAATGGAAAAGTTCAGTTGTATTGTGTAGGAAAAAAAGGATTTGATTATTTTTCGAAAAGAAATTATTTAATAGCAAATTCCTTCCAAGGAATATTTTCCCACTTAAAATTTGAATTCGCTTCGGGTATTATAAAAGAATTATCACAAAAATTTTTAGAATGTGAAGTTGATAAAGTTTTGTTGGTTTATAATGAGTTTAAATCTATTATTCAACAAAAAACTGTAATCGAACAGTTGTTGCCTATTCAACCATTTTCACAGAATGAATTAAATCAATTACTAACAGTTGATTTTATTTATGAACCAAATAAAACTGGTATAATAAATTTTTTGCTGCCTAAACACTTAAATGCACAAATGTGGAGGACATTATTAGAATCGTATGCTGCTGAACTTGCTGCAAGAATGACCGCTATGGATATGGCAACAGAAAATGCAAAAGAATTAATTCGTTCGTTACAGTTAACTTATAACAAAGTTCGTCAGGCTACGATAACTAAAGAAATAATTGAAATTGTATCCGGAGCGAATGCCCTTAAAGAAGGCTGAAGAATTAACTTTTGAAATGATTTTCCTTTTTATTATCTTTTTTACTGGAATTTATGCTTGAAGATTTAACTGAAAAATTTGAACGAACTTTAAAGAAAATTACTGGTCAGGGAAGATTAACCGAAGATAATATTTCTGATACTCTTCGGGAAATAAGACGTGTTCTTTTAGATGCTGACGTAAACTATAAAGTAGCAAAACAATTTATAGAAGATGTAAAAGCAAAAGCACTTGGTAAGGAAGTTTTATTATCTGTAACCCCAGGACAGCTCATTACTAAAATTATTTATGATGAGCTTACAAAACTTTTGGGTGGCACTGGTGCTGAATTAAAGTTAAATCCATCAGGAATTACGGTAATTATGTTAATTGGGTTACAGGGTTGCGGTAAAACTACTTTTAGTGCTAAACTTGCAAAATATCTTAAAGAGAGAAAAAGAAATGTTCTTTTAGTTGCTGCAGATGTTTATCGGCCTGCTGCAATTAATCAATTGAAAATTCTGGGTTCTCAAATAAATGTCCCTGTTTTTTCAATTGATGGTAGCAATGACCCGGTAAAAATTGCATACGAATCACTTACATTTGCTAAAGATAATAAACTTGATACTGTAATTATTGATACAGCTGGAAGATTGCATGTTGACGATGAAATGATGCAGGAAGCAGCTGCAATTAAAGAAAAGGTTAATCCAACAGAAACTTTGTTTGTTGTAGATTCAATGACTGGACAGGATGCTGTAAATTCTGCAAAGGCTTTTCACGAAAAAGTTGATTTTGATGGTATTGTAGTTACAAAGCTGGATGGTGATGCAAGAGGAGGTTGTGTTCTGTCAATTAAAGCTGTTGTTGATAGACCTATTAAATTTATCAGTGTAGGCGAAAAACTTGATTCAATTGAAATATTTTATCCTGATAGATTAGCTTCGAGAATACTTGGCAAAGGTGATATCATTACTCTTGTTGAAAAAGCTCAACAGCAGGTTGATGAAAAGGAAGCAGAAGAACTTGAAAGAAAATTATTAGCTAATAAATTTGATTTTGATGATTTCTTAAAGCAGATTAAAATGATTAAAAAGATGGGTTCTTTGAAATCACTTTTATCAATGATTCCTGGAATAGGTTCTGCATTAAAAAATGCCGAAGTTGATGATAAACAATTGATAAAAGTAGAATCAATTATTCAATCTATGACAAAAGAAGAAAGAAAAAATCCTAAGATATTAAATGGAAGCAGAAGAAAAAGAATTGCAAGAGGAAGTGGTAATTCAATACAAGATGTAAATAGATTGATAAAACAATTTAACCAGATGCAACAGATGATAAAAATGCTGAATTCAAAATCTGGTAAAGCAGGAATAATGAATTTGAAAAATTTTAGAATGAATTAATATTATTAAATAAAGGAGGAATAAATAAATTGGCAGTAAAGTTAAGACTGAAACGAATGGGAAAGAAAAAACAGCCGGTCTATAAAGTTGTGGCTGCTGATGCACGTTCACCAAGAGATGGTAAATTTATAGAAGCAATTGGATTATATAATCCTAAAACAGAACCAGCTACTGTTGAAATCAAAGAAGATAGAGCTTTGTATTGGCTTAATGTTGGTGCTCAACCTACAGAAACAGTAAGAAGTCTTCTTTCTCAAAAAGGAATATTGTTAAAACGAGATTTGATGAAGCGCGGCTTTTCTGAAGAAGAAATTGCAAAAAGATTGGAAGAATGGACAAAATTAAAAGAAGCAAAATTAGCAGCTGCTCTTAAAAAAGCTGAAAAATCAAAATCTAAAAAGCAGTTAGAAACAAAAGCTGATACAATAGAAGATTCTAACAGTGCAGCGGAAGTAAAGGGTACTGCTTCCGGAGAAGCATAAATTAGCTTGCACTTTTAATTAGGTACCCTTATTCACTTAATGATAGGTACTCTCATGAAGGAATTTATTGAATTTATCGCAAAACACCTTGTTGACAACCCGGGTAATGTTTCTATTGATGAAGCAAGACCCGATGACAAAACTATCGAACTTACTTTAAAAGTAGGCGCAGAAGATGTTGGAAAAGTAATTGGGAAACAAGGCAAAACTGCTCAAGCAATGAGAACTTTGCTTACAGCAATTGCAGCGAAGGAAGGAAAACGCGCAATTCTTAAAATATTGGATTAAAATATTTCTAAGTGAATGACTTATTTTTAATCGCTGTAGTAAAGTCCGTAGTGAATAATGAGGGGTTTGTTGCGGTAGATTCCTATTCCGATTTTAATGAGAGATTCTTTGTATTAAAGAATATTTTTATTGAGTTCTTTGGAAACTCGAAAGAGTTCTTTGTCGAAAAAGTAGAAATTATTGATGGAAAGATAGCTCTTAAAATTAAAGGCTTTGACAATGATAAAGATGCTGCACTGTTAATCGGCAAAAAAATTTATGTCGACTCAAAAAATGCAGTTAAGCTAAATAAAGATACTTATTTTATTCATGACCTTATTGATAGTGAAGTTTATAGAAATGGAAAACTTCTTGGATATCTAAAAGATGTATTTGTTCTTAAATCTAATGATGTTTATGTGATAAAAGATTTACAGGGTAAAGAAATTCTATTACCTGCAGTAAAAGATTACATAAAAAGCTTTGACCCCAAAAAGAAAAGATTGGAATTAGTAGAAGACTGCGATTTGCTTTATGATGATGAGAATTGATGTAATTTCTGCTGTGCCTGACTCATTAATCAGTCCTTTGAATACTAGTATAATTAAACGAGCACAGGAGAAAAAAAAAGTTGAAATATTTGTGCATAATCTTCGTGATTATGCTTATGATAAACATAAACAAATTGATGATAAACCTTTTGGTGGTGGACCGGGAATGCTTCTTAAACCCGAGCCGTTCTTTGAGTGTATTGAAAAACTTTTGAGCGAAAGAAGTTATGATTATATTATTTATCCAACACCAGGTGGAAAATTTTATAATCAGGAATTAGCGAAAAAATATTCACTCGCTCAGAATATTATGATTATTGCTGGACATTATAAAGGAATAGATGATCGCGTACGACAAAAATTTGCAACCGATGAAATTTCAATTGGAAATTATATATTAACGGGTGGTGAAATTCCGGCTTTGGTAATTATTGATTCAGTTGTAAGACTGATACCTGGTGTTCTTAATGATAGTGAATCAGCTCTAAATGATTCTTTGATTGATGGAAATTATATTGAAGCTCCCTATTATACTCGTCCAGCTGAATACAAAGGAATGAAAGTGCCAGAAGTTTTACTTTCTGGTAACGAAAAGAAAATTAAAGAATGGAAAGAAGAACAATCAAGAATTTTAACAGAAAAGTGGAAAAAGATAAATAATTTGGAGTAACAATGGATAAGTTAAAAGAAATAACAGAAAATCAGATGCGAACCGACTTGCCTTCATTCAAAGCAGGGGATCACATTCGTGTGCATGTGAGAGTTATTGAAGGTGATAAAGAAAGAATTCAACCTTTTGAAGGTGATGTAATAAACATCAGAGGCACAGGTCTAAGCAAAACATTTACAGTTAGAAAAATTTCAAGTGGTGTAGGTGTTGAAAGAATTTTCCCTTATAACTCTCCTAAGATTGCTAAAATTGAAGTGCTTCGTGAAGGTAAGGTTCGTAGAGCTAAATTGTTTTATCTGCGCAAACTTTCAGGTAAAGCAGCAAAGATTAAAGACAAGAATCTTAAATAATAATTTCAAAAGCCGCTTTATTTTAGCGGCTTTTTTTATTTGAGTTCAAAATGAACCTTTATCTGCCAAAAAATATTTTTTCATCAATATTTGAACATAATATTCCTGAAAATTCAGAAATTAAGATTATTAAGAAAGAATCTGCCTTACTTACAAGTCAATTATATAACGACCCTGATTCAATTGCTTTAATTCCATCCCTTGAACTTTTGAATCACGAAGATTTGCTTGTTTCATCTAAGCTTAGCTTTTCTTTTGATGGAAATCTTTCTTATTCATACATGTATTTTACTGAAAATGAAAGAATGATAGATAAAATTTTTATGCGTGCCGATGTTACAGTCAATGAAGTTATTCTTACAAAAATATTATTTTCGGAAAGATATTCAATTTATCCTGAAATAACTCTCGATACATCACTTCAAAAACAAGTTGATAAAGATTATGTTGTAAGCGGGGACGAAAATTTTACCTCGTGGAATTTTCAACATGGTATAAGCTTTGCAGATGAAATTTCTGATTTAATTGATTTACCATATGTGAATTTTATTTTTGCATCTAACAATAAAAGTTCATTAGAAAATTTTAATAATCTGTTTAATGAAGTTGATGCTAAAATAGAAGATAACATTGATAATATTTTACATTCTTTAAATTATTCAGAAAATGTAAAATTATTTATTAAAGAAAATCTTGGCTCAATCTATTTTGAACTAACTCAAAACGAAATTGAAGCACTAAATGAATTAATAAAATTAACATACTATCACGAAATAATTGATGATATTTTTGATATCAATTTCGTATAAAAATAAAGCTACATTTTAATTATCAATTTGATGTTATGTTAGAAACAATCTTAAATATTTACATAGTAATTGAAAACGATTTTGTAGTTGCTTTCAGAGCAAAAGCATATGATGTTGAAGGCAGTGATGAACATAAAATTAAATTCTTAAAAGGGAATGCCGAAAAGGATTTTAAAGATGCATATTATTTTGATGCACCAAGAAATAATAAAGGAGAGTTCATGCCATATAGAAAATTTTCAAAACTTGAATCTCAAGGTATGCAATATCAATTATTTGAAGAAATTTTTGAAAAGTTTAATGTCCCTCAAAATCCACTAATTTGTGTAACACCTGTTGTGAATGGAAAAATTTTAACCCAGAAAAATTAAACCAGATATTTAATAACAGCAAAACCACCAATCAATAATATAGTAAAAGCAATAGCAAGCCAGTTAAAATATTTATCTATAAAAGTCTTAATCTGTTCACCAAATTTCCAGATTAAACCCGCAACAAGAAAAAATCTTCCTGCTCTACTAATTATTGATGCAATTACAAACATTGGTAAATTGATTTCAAATGCTCCACCGGTTATTGTAAATACTTTGTAAGGTATTGGAGTAAATCCTGCTGTAAAAATTATCCAGAAGTTCCACTCGTCATACATTTTTTTTACATCGTAGAAAACTTTGTGAGTAAAGCCAGGCACATTTGAGAAGAAAAACTCTGCTACAGATGAAAATTCATGAGAACTTTTCCACCATAGAAATTGACCAATTCCATAACCAGCAAGAGCACCAAGCACTGAAGCAGTAGTACAGATAAATGCAAACTTAAAAGCCTTTTTTTGAGAACCTAAAACAAGAGCAATTAATAATGCATCTGGTGGAACTGGAAAAAATGATGCTTCTGCAAATGAAAGCAGAAATAATGCTGCAGGTCCATAAGGTGTTTCAGCCCAATGTAGAACCCAATCGTAAAGACTTCTTAAAATCTTCATATGACTTTTAATTTTGAAATGCAAGTATAGTAAAATTTGAAATCATGAAAAATTTTTTCTTAATCTGTCTCTTTGATTGATTTTTATAAATACTAAAATTATTTTGTTTCAAAATTTTGGAGGAATTGATGCCAGTACTAAAAGATTTTAAAACCATACCTGAACTTTTCAATTTTATTACTACTGAATTTGGTAAAGGAAAAGAAAGACCAGTGTTTAAACATAAAGTAGATGAAAAATGGATAGATATTACATACGACCAGCTTTATGATGAAACTGTAAACTTTGCATGTGGACTTGCATCATTGGGTGTCAAGCGAGATTATAAAGTTGCCATAATTTCAGAAAATCGTCCAGAATGGGTTTATTCCGATATGGCAATATTAGGTCTGGGAGCTGTTGATGTGCCAATTTATCCGAACTCGACTGCAGATACAATTGAGTATATATTAAATAACTCTGAATCTATTGGAGTAATTGTTTCTAATAAATTTCAGTTGAATAAGATTTTGAAAATAAGGAACAATTGTAAACATCTAAAAATTATTGTAGTAATGAACAACAACGATAAGACAGATGACAAAAATGTTTATTCATTTGAAGAAGTACAGAACAAAGGGAAAGAATTTAGAAAAGAAAATCAAGATTATTTTAAAGAACAAAGCGAGCTTTGTCGTGAAACAGATTTATGCACAATAATTTATACATCAGGAACAACGGGTGAACCAAAAGGTGTTATGCTTTCACATAAAAATATTGTTTCGAACATTAAAGCAGCTCATGAAGTTTTTTATATTGACGAGAACGATGTATTTCTGTCTTTCTTACCATTGTGTCATATATTTGAAAGAATGGCTGGTTATTATACAGCATTTTCATGTGGAGGAACAATTGCTTATGCAGAATCCATTGAAAAAATAGCAAATAATTTATTAGAGATTAGACCTACAATCGTTACAGCAGTACCAAGATTATTTGAAAGAATGTATTCAAAAATTAAAAGAAATGTTGAAAGTCAATCTGAAAGAAAGCAAAAAATTTTCAATTGGGCTATTGAAGTTGGGAAAGAATATCAATTGGCAAAAAAATCTAATCAACCTTTGCCTGTTACACTTTTGTTAAAACACAAACTTGCCGATAAACTTGTTCTTTCCAAATTGAGAGAAAGAACGGGAGGAAGAATAAGGTTTTTCATTTCAGGTGGTGCTGCTCTTTCACGTGAATTAGGGATATTCTTTGAAGCAGCAGGAATTTTAATTATTGAAGGATATGGTCTAACAGAATCATCACCTGTAATTGCGGTTAATCGTGTTAATGACTACAAATTTGGAACAGTAGGAAAACCATTGCCTGGTGTAGAAATAAAAATTGCAAAGGATGGAGAAATACTTGCATCAGGTCCAAACATTATGCTTGGTTATTATAAAAATAAAAAAGAGACAGAAGAAACAATTAAAGATGGATGGCTCCACACCGGAGATATTGGAGTATTTGATGCAGAAGGATTTTTAATAATTACTGATAGAAAAAAACATTTATTCAAAACTTCTCAAGGAAAATATGTTGCACCTACTCCAATTGAAAATATGTTTTTAGCAAGTAAATATATTGATCAGTTTGTAATAATTGGTGACCGCAGAATGTTTATAACTGCACTTATTGTTCCAGATTTCGATGCTCTTAAAGAGTATGCTGATGCAAATAGAATTCAATATAATAGTGTAGAAGAATTAGTTAAGATGAAGCAAATATATGAATTGTTGGACAGGGAATTAGACCAATTCCAGAAAAAACTTGCCAACTTTGAAAGGATTAGAAAATTTGCAATTCTCGATAAACCATTTTCAATTGAAACTGGTGAACTTACTCCATCATTGAAAGTGCGCAGAAAAGTTATTGAAGAAAGATATAAAGATTTAATAGAAGAAATGTACAGAGGTTTGGAAGGATAGTTTTTTCTGAATAGAATTCAATAAAATTTTATAACTAAAAAATATCAGTACCCCCGAGAGGACTCGAACCTCCGACCAATCCGCCGTTTGGCGGACTGCTCTATCCATACTGAGCTAATAAATAAAAAAGAAGAATTGAAGTAAAAAAATATCAGTACCCCCGAGAGGACTCGAACCTCCGACCAAGAGTTTAGGAAACTCCTGCTCTATCCATACTGAGCTACGGGGGCAAGATTTTTATTTTACTTTGCAAATATAAAAATTTTACCACTCATAAATGATTAGCAAGTTGTTCCAAGAAAAATTCTATTTACATTTTACTTAATAAAATAGAGTTCGAATTGATATTACTTCAATCTTTTAGTTATTTTTGTAATTGAAATTCACAAAATAATAGGAGCTAAGAAATGACTACAATAGTTGATGTTTGGGGAAGAGAAATCCTTGACTCAAGAGGTAATCCCACAATTGAAGTAGAAGTAACATTAGAATGCGGAGTAGTTGGAAGAGCTGCTGTTCCAAGCGGTGCCTCTACCGGAGAAAATGAAGCAGTTGAATTAAGAGATGGAGACAAGTCGAGATATTTAGGTAAAGGTGTTAAAAAAGCAGTTGAAAATGTAAATAACAGAATAGCCGATGAAATAATTGATTTTGATGCTACAGAACAAGTAGCTATTGATAATTTACTTTGTGAGCTTGATGGGACGCCAAATAAATCGGAACTTGGTGCTAATGCAATCCTTGGTGTTTCGTTGGCATGTGCTAAAGCTGCTGCCGAAGCTCTTGGTTTACCTTTATATCGTTATATTGGTGGAACTAATGCAAGAACACTTCCTGTCCCAATGATGAATATTTTGAATGGCGGTAAACATGCAGATAATAATGTTGACTTTCAGGAATTCATGGTTATGCCTGCAGGAGCTCCAAGTTTTTCTGAAGCACTGCGTATGGGTGTTGAAACTTTTCACAGTTTGAAATCTGTTCTTCATAAAAAAGGATATAATACTGCTGTAGGTGATGAAGGAGGGTTTGCACCAAACTTAAAATCTAATGAAGAAGCAATAGAAGTAATTCTCGAAGCAATTGAAAAAGCAGGTTATAAAGCAGGAAAAGATATTTATATTGCATTAGACCCAGCATCTAGTGAAATGTGGGATGATGATAAGAAAGCTTATTATTTCTTTAAGTCAACAAAAGATTATATCTCACCAGAAAAAATGGTTGACTTCTGGGTAAACTGGGTAAATAAATATCCAATTATTTCTCTTGAAGATGGTATGGCAGAATTTGATTGGGATGGCTGGAAATTATTAACTGATAAATTAGGGGATAAAATTCAGTTAGTTGGAGACGACCTCTTTGTTACAAATACAGAATTTCTTGCAAAAGGAATAGAAAAAGGGGTTGCAAATTCTATTCTTATCAAAGTAAATCAGATAGGTACATTAACCGAAACTCTTGAAGCTATTGAAATGGCTAAGAGAGCTGGTTATACTTCTGTTATTAGTCATCGTTCTGGTGAAACTGAAGATACAACAATTGCTGATATTGCAGTTGCAACTAATGTAGGACAAATAAAAACAGGTTCTGCAAGTAGAACAGACAGAATTGCAAAATATAATCAACTTTTGAGAATTGAAGAAGAACTTGACACAACTGCAATTTTCCCCGGTTTGGCTGCAATCAATTATAATCCAGAAATGTAAAATCAGGCTGTCTCTTATTTGAATGAAGAGACAGCTTTTTTGTTTTTGCATCACTCTATAATTTTTACTTCTTTTATAAAAATAGGTGCAATATGGAACTAAATTTAACAGGGAAAAATGTTTTGGTAACAGCAGCAAGTATGGGAATTGGAAGAGCTGCTGCAGAACAATTTATAAAAGAAGGTTGTAATGTTGCAATTTGCTCGAGAAGTCAGGAAAATTTATTAAAAACTGTTAAGGAAGTGAAATCATTATATAATATAGAACCACTATGGGTAGTATGCGATATAAACAAATTAGAAGATATCGAAAACACAGTAAAGATTGTGACTGAAGCTTTCGGGAATATTGATATACTTGTTAATAATTGTGGGGGCCCACGTGCAGGATTTTTTGATGAACTAAATGATGACGATTGGGATTTTGCATTCAAACAAATTTTGATGAGTGCTGTAAGATTTACTCGACTTGTGTTACCAGGAATGAAAGAAAAAAACTGGGGTAGAATTATTAATGTTACTTCACTTGCTGTTAAACAACCAGTAGATAACTTGATTTTATCAAACTCTCTTAGAAGTGCTGTAACAGCATTTGCAAAAACACTCAGTAATCAAATTGGGAAATATAATATAACGATTAATAATGTCGCTCCAGGCTATACATTAACATCCAGAATTTATGAATTAGCTGTAGTTAAAGCCAAGCAAAGTGGTATTTCACATGAAGAAGTTTTAGCTTCAATGGCAAATGAAGTTCCGATGAAAAGATTAGCACGCCCCGACGAAGTAGCATCTTTAATTTTATATCTTGCATCTGAACAAGCTGGCTATATTACTGGTTCTACCATAGCAGTAGATGGTGGAATCATTAAAGCAACTTATTAAAATGATTCAGCAAAAATCTAATTCTGAAATTTGACATGACAAAGAGATAATTTTAGAAAATTTTTATAATAACTTTTGAATGTAATGTTTATTTGTTGTTATTATTTTTTATAGCCAGATAATTTATTCCAGTAAATAATCCTTGATTTTCTTTATTTTATAAAATGAAAAAAGAAATTGAACTTACAATTCCTCCTGATTATATTTTTGATTACGAATATCTGAGAGAAAAATCTTCCAGAATTTTAAAAGTAAATTTAGAAGAAATTACTTCTGTTCAAATTATTAAAAAATCTATTGATGCAAGAAAGATTAATCCTGTTTATAAATTAAAGATTATTGTATATGTGAATGAAGAACCTCAGGCATTGTTTAATCCGATAAAATTTAATACTGTAAAAAATAATAGAAAAGTAATTATTGTTGGTTTTGGTCCAGCTGGAATGTTTGCAGCATTGAAGTTAATTGAGTTAGGTATAAGACCAATAATACTTGAAAGAGGTAAAGATGTTCGCAGCCGAAGAAGAGATTTAAGAGCAATTCAAAGACATGGAATTGTAAATCCTGATTCAAATTATTGTTTTGGTGAAGGGGGAGCAGGAACTTATAGTGATGGAAAACTCTACACACGTTCAACTAAAAGAGGGGATGTAAAAAGAATTTTATCAATTCTTGTCCAACACGGTGCAAAGGAAGAAATTTTAATTGATTCACATCCACACATTGGCTCTAATAAGTTACCTCATGTTGTTTTTAATATACGAGAGACAATTTTAAATTGTGGTGGCGAAGTTCATTTCAACTCAAGAGTAACAGATTTAATAATTGAAAACAAAAAAATTATTGGTGTAATTGTGAATAATGATGTAGAGTATATTGGTGATGCTGTGATACTTGCAGTAGGACATTCAGCAAGAGATATTTATTATTTACTTCATCAAAAAGGAATTAAATTAGAATCAAAACCATTTGCGGTTGGAGTTCGAATTGAGCATCCTCAAAGCTTGATTGATGAAATTCAATATCATTCAAAAATAAGGCATCCAAATTTACCTGCAGCAAGTTATAATTTAGCATGTCAAGTTGATGAACATGGAGTTTATTCCTTTTGTATGTGTCCTGGCGGAATAATTATCCCGGCATCTACATCACCAGAAGAACTTGTTTTAAATGGTATGAGTGTATCAAGACGTG
>JARYLX010000339.1 GCA_029907415.1 Melioribacter sp. | reverse complement strand
TTTATACTTGATTCTATTTTATTAGGATTTATAAAACAAGAAGAATCAGTTGGGATCTATCAAGCAGTATTTAGATTAATATTATTTCCTTTAATTATTCCTGAAATTTTTATAAATAGTTTTATGCCAGTTCTTGCTAAATTATTTAAAATTGACCCTCTAAACTGGGTTAAACTTAGTGTGATACTATATAAAATTTTTATGTTTATTGGCTTAATATTTGGGATATTTTTTTTTATTTATTCAGATATAATTATAAACATTATCTATGGATATGATAAGTATTCTGAATCAATATCTATTTTAAAAATTTTTAGTTTCATTATAATCGTAAGATTTTTAAGTGAAGTATATGGATTGATGCTTACAACTTCAGAAAATCAAAAAGCACGAATGTATATAGTCATTGTGGCTACATTAATTAATATAATAATTAATTTATTTTTTATTCCTAATTTTGGTATAATTGGAGCTGCTATCACATCCTTGATTACAAACTTGTTTGTTTATATATCTTTTGTTCTTGTTTGTAAATTATTATTTAATGTTAATTTTAATATAAAGATTAATTTAAAATTCATTTTAATTAATCTATTTACAATAGGAATTATATATTATATAAAAGAATTTTTAATTATACCGAGTATTATATTAATTGTATTATATATTTTATTGTTATATAGATACATTTTTGATTCACAGGATAAAGTATTTTTATATGATTTTATCAAAAGTGTAATTAAATAAAAATTATGTTGCCAAAAGTTGCAATTATTGTTTTAAATTGGAATGGATTTAATGATACAAGTGAATGTTTAGAATCATTAAAATCAATTCATTATGGTAATTATGAAATAATTCTTGTAGATAATAATTCTCAAGGGAATGAGTATCAGATTTTAAAGGAAAAATACAATGGATTTGTTAGTTGGTTTATAAAAAATGATTATAATATAGGCTTTGCGGGGGGTAATAATTCTGGAATTAAAATAGCTTTAAAAAATAATTTTGATTACATTTTATTATTAAATAATGATACTGTGGTTGAACCTGATTTTCTTAATAGATTAATAGAATACGCTGAAAAAAATAAAAAAATTGGTATATTGACTCCCAAAATAATTTATCACTCAAATAGAAATTTAATATGGGCAGCAGGTGGATATATAAGTAAGATTAGAGCTTCTGGATTTTCGTATGGATTAAATAAAAGTGCAACGACAAATAATAAAGAACGATTTTGTTCTTTTGCAAGTGGTTGTTGCTTACTTATAAGAACCGAAGTATTTAATGAAATAGGATTATTAGACGATTCTTATTTCCTTTATTTAGAAGATACTGATTTTTGTTATAAAGTTAATAAAAGTGGATATAAAATTTTATATATCCCATCTAGTATTATTTATCATAAAGTAAGCTCATCTACTTCAAAAGAAAGTTCAATATTACCTTTATATTATTCGATTCGAAATCGATTGTATTTCGCAAGAAAAAATTTAGGATTTTATTATTATTTGGCTCTTATTTACGTCATTATTGCATCTTTAGTAAAAATTATATTTTCAAGAGAACAAAAAATCAAATTTAAGATTTTTGTTTCTGCTATTAAAGATTTTTTTAGTGGTAAAATTGGTTATAAGAAATTATAAATAAGCATTTGTTTTGTATATTTTTTATCCCAATAAATTTTAGAATTATTAATGAAAATTGGTATTGATGCTAGAGTACTAAATAAGGGGATTACCGGAACAGGAAGGTATTTATCTAATTTATTAAAAGAAATTCCTAAAATTGACAATAAAAACGAATATTTTTTATTCACTACAAAAGATTTAACCTTCGATAAAAATTTCTATAAAATCATAAAATATGAAAGTCATAGAGTACCTTTTAAGTTATATTCTCCATTATGGCTAAATTTCATAATACCAAATCTTCTTAATAAACTTGAAATCGATATATTTTTTTCTCCTAATATTTTATTGCCATTTACTAAAAATAGTAAAGTAAAGTATATTACAACTATTCATGATGTAATTCCTTTTATTTATAAAGAATTTTATTCATTTAGTTATAGAATGTACTTATCTATTTTATTACCGATTACACTTAAAATTGCTGATAAGATAATCACTGTTTCAGAGCATTCTAAAAATGATATCTCGCAAATTTTTAAATTAGATAAAGGTAAAATAGAAGTTATTTATAATAGTGCTTCAAAATTATTCAAACCAAGAATTATTAATGAATCTGAATTCCCGCATAATTTCTTTGAATTGAATTTACCTCCTAAATATTTATTATATGTTGGCGCAATAGAAAAGAGAAAAAATATCGGAACTATAATAAAAATAATAGATATACTTAGAGAGAAGGGAAGTAGTTTACAATTAGTTATAGTAGGTAAATACGATTATGGATATAAAGAATTTGTAAAAGAACTTGATGCAAAGAAGGAATACATTAAAGTATATCAAAAAGTAGAAGATGATATTTTGCCCTATGTTTATAATAAAGCTTTTGCATTTTTATTCCCATCTTATTATGAGGGATTTGGTATCCCGCCTTTAGAAGCAATGCAATCTGGCATTCCAGTTTTAACTTCTAATACTTCATCGCTTAGGGAAGTTGTTGGAGAGGGCGGAATTATGCACGCACCTGAAGATAGTTATGCTTTTGTAAATGATATTTTAAAATTAGAAAAAGATAATGATTTCTATAATATTATTAGAGATAAAGGTTTAGAACAATCAAAAAAATTTAATATTCATATTATAACTCAAAAATTGATTAATCTTTTTAATGAAATGAGTTAATAATAAATGAAAGTATTATTAGTTATTACAAAATCCGAAATCGGTGGTGCTCAGGTTTTTGTATTAAACCTTGCAAAGTCTCTTAAAAAATTGGGAGTTGA
>JARYLX010000338.1 GCA_029907415.1 Melioribacter sp. | reverse complement strand
AATTTTCCTCTTTGTTTTTGTGTGTTCTTTTTGCTACTCAATTTTTTACTCCTTTATAGTCTTATAAATTTGGGAGGTATTAATACTGGATGTCAAATTAAATTGCGCAAATTTATAAAAAAAATATTATTCAGCAAAAAGTGATAAAAATTTTTTTTAAGGATTAGCTTAAAATTTTTTCTATGGGAATCTTATGTTCATCATCAATATTTAACATTGAATTTATTAGATAAAAAAATTTGAACTTATTAATATCATTTTTCCTTAATTCTTCTTCTCGTATTATTTCTTCATTCAAAAGTTTTTCTCTCTTTGTCCCTTTAAGAAGTGGTGTAGATGGTGTAACAAAAATTACTCCATCAGTAAAAACAAGGTTTGCAAAAGAAGCATCAGTAACAAAATTATTTTTAATTATTATTATTTCATCAGCATTTGATTCTAATAACATCTTGTTCAATTCATCACGATTTTCAAATTTATATGTGTAATCAATAAAATTATTTTCAACTATTTTTATTGTATTAATATTTTTTTTAACATAAGGAACAAATTCAATTGATTCAATTTCTTTTGAATAAACTACACGGCATTTATAAAGCTTGTTATCTAAATTATTCGGGATTTTTATTATTGAAGATAAATCAATTTCATCTTCGCAGTTGAAAAGAATTTTTCTGGAATTATTCATTCTATTATTGTGATAATTAATGTTGAATAATTTTTTATCAAATACTTTAATGCTTTCAATTAATCGGCACATAAACTTTATCAATTAGTTCTTGATATTCTGAATAAAGATTACTCAAAAAAGTGATTCCCCCACCGCTTCTATAAAAAAGTTGTCCATTTTTATTTTCAATAAAACGAATCATCACAGCACTATCGAGATTAAAACCATCAAAAATGCCAAATATGCCTGTATAGTAACCTCTTTTTTCAATTTCAACATTGTGTATAATATCTACAGTTTTTCTTTTTGGTGCTCCACTGATTGAACCTGCCGGCAGAAGTGAAAAAATTATATTACCAATATTTTCATTGTAATCTTTTTCAAGCTCGCCAACTATCTTTGAGCTTACCTGCAGCAATGTTTTTTGATTTGTAACCAATCGTTCTATGTATCGGAATTTTTCAACTCTTACATTTTTTGAAACAATGCTTAGATCGTTCCTTATCAAATCAACAATTGTATTGTGTTCGGCAATTTCTTTATCATCATTCAAAAGAATGTCTTCTGCTTCCGGAATCGAAGCATCAATTGTTCCCTTCATAGGGAATGATGAAATTAATCCGTCTTCAATTTTAACAAATGTTTCTGGAGAAAAAACAACAAATTCATTTTTGTACAAAAGTTTGTATTTAGCACAACTTACATAATAAATTTCTTCCATTGTAAGATTTGTTTTAATCCTTGTAGGGAAAGTAAGATTTAACAAATAAGTATTACCCGAATAAATTTCTTTATAAACTTTTTCGAAAGCTTTCTCATAATCTTCAAATGATACAGGAAATTTAATGAATTCAATTTTTTTATTAATGCTATGATTTTTTGCGGGAGTGTCACTAATTTGATAAAAAATTTTTTGTTGGTGTAATTCCGACATTTTTAATACGACAGGATTTTCCATATCAAAATCAATTATAAACAAATATGGAATTCTTTCTTTGCCGTATTTATTCATTAAGTTTATGGTGGAATTAACTTTCTCTTTGTTATCAATTAAATTAATTACATTCATACCTAATTTCATTTAATCTGTGTTTTCAAAATATTTTCTAAAAAATTGTTATCCCAGAATTCTTTCACTTCGCCATCATGAAGCCAGTAAATTCTCGGTGGACTTGACCCAATTAAATCATAAAATTTCTTTACATCTATTTTTTGATAGGGCAGATTAAATTTAGTTATAACTTTGAATGAATCAATAGATACATCTCCTTCTGAAAATAGCAGAGAAAAAATATTCGAATAAACTTCTGGTTTTGTTCTCAATGTTTCTAATTCTATTGCAAGTTGCTGGCAATGTTCACATTCTGTATTCATTACCGCAATAAATTTATCACCTGATGTTAAATCAACTCTGCCTTTTCCTTCAAAATATGTCAAATCGCTGAATTTAAAATTTCTATAAGATTTCACAGGCGAAGCTGCAAACATTAAAACTGATACTACAATTATTATTAAAAATGTTAACATCAAATTATTTTTGTTCATTATTTTGTATTTACTCAAAACAAAAATCATTATTACCAAAAAAACATTTTTAATTATTGATTCCAGAGGAGACATTGGAATTACCTCTCCAAAACAACCACAATTTTGATTATCTTTTAGAAAATAACCCGTATAGATTAAATAGATCGTAAATACCACCAGAAAAATAATTGATGCAGGAATTACCACACGTTTGATTTCGATGTTAAAAACAAATAGTAAACCTAATGAAAATTCCAGACCAATTAACAAACGAACAAAAATTGCAGCTGTTTCTCTGGATGAAAAAAATCCATGGTCTATTAAAATAATTTCAACTATCCCGGGAGTAATTAATTTAGAATAAGCGGAAAATAAAAACACAATCCCTAAAATAATTCTTAAAATAATTATAATTAGTTCATTTCTTTTTTGAGTAAAATTTGTGTTCAACATTTTCTCAATATTTTATGGACTTAAAACCTGTTTTAATGCAGAAATGATATTTTCAACCGGAATAATCTCAATAGAATTTTTAATGTTGAGTGATTTATAATTATTATTGGGAACTACAATACTTTTGAACCCTAATTTATAAGCTTCTTGAATTCTCTTTTCAATACTATTTACACTTCTTACTTCACCACCTAAACCTACTTCTCCAATTACAACTGTACTATTTTTGGCAAACCGATTTGCATAACTTGATGCAATTGCACAGCATACTGCAAGGTCAACAGCTGGTTCTTCAATTCT
>JARYLX010000337.1 GCA_029907415.1 Melioribacter sp. | reverse complement strand
GTTTAAATCCAGCAATTTCATAATCAATTTTAATGAACGATATGAGATATAAAATAATTATTGTAAAACCGATTATTATCAGTGGTTCTTTTATTTTGTTATCTTTTTCCATTTTTAACTCAAAATTTTTATACAAAATTATAATTACATTTTATATTTAATCAGAATTTTTTCAACTTCTTCTGCCCAAATTTTATATCCTTCTGCATTTAAGTGAACACCATCCCATGTTACATCTGGACGCAAAAATTTATCGCCTGTTGATAATTTTGAATTAATGTCAATGTAATCAATTTTGTTCTTTTTAGCGTATTCATAAAGCAGTTTGTTTAGTTTATCAACTTCACGATTTCTGCCAGCATTAATTTCTGGTGTTCCACCAAAATCTTTTGCATAATCTTTTGCCGCATAAGTTGTTGATTGAATAACCGGAATAATTCCTTTTGTTTGCAATGCAGTAATTATCCTGATGTAATTATAATAAATCTCTTCAACAGGGGTCCAGTTGTAAATATCATTTAACCCCCCAAGAATAAAAACAATTTTTGGGTTAAGTCGAAATATGTAATTTAATCTTGCATAAAAGCCAGGAAGAATATCTCCGGGTATTGCACGTGCAACAACATTAGGTCTTCCTAAGAGTTCACTCCAATTCGCTCCTGCTGTCAATGAATTGCCAAGCATAACAATGTCTGCTTGCTTTGTTTTATAAATCTCGAACATTGATATCTGCAGATTATAATTAGGATTAGTTTTATATTTTTCAGTATCATTCTTTTGCTGTGATGATGTATTATGAGCAGTTATAAAAAATATTATTATTAGACAGATAATTAAAAGTTGTTTGTTTTTCATAGAGGAAAAATTTTTATGATAGTTTTTCAATTTGCTGTTGAAGAGCTGCAATTTGTTTTTCATGTTCAGAAATTTTGTATTTAAGATTATTTTCCATTGCAATCAATTCTGAAATTTTTGCTGTGTATTCCTCTTTTCGTATTTCTTCATTTGCTCTTTCCATTTTAAGAATTCTTAATTCTTCTCTCAATGAACTTATTTGATTTTTCAAATTATCAAGTTCCTGCTGACTTTGAATAATGTCCTGAGTAATATGATATTTGCTTTCATCCAGTGCAGAATAACTTTCGTTCGCCTGTTTTAGTAATTGTTTAATTTCTTTTTCAAGAGAATCTTTTTTGCTCAAGAGCAAATGAGTTTCAGATTTCAGTTCTTCAAGAAATGATTTTTGTTTGTTAAAATAATCTTTCAGACTTACGATTTCCTCGTTTAATTCTTGCTGTTCTTCTTTTAGCATCGAAATTGATTCTTCAATAGAATCTTTTTCTTTCCAGAGTACTTTAATCTTTCCTTCATATTCAGCCATCTGGCCAGCTTTTTCAAGCAGTATTTGTTCTTTTTCTACAATTTTTCTCTCTTTCTCAAGTATTTCTTGCTTTAGTGAATTTAATTTGTTTTGAGATGAATTAATTTCTTCTGTAAACTTTATTAGTGTGTTAGATATCTTGCTTTCTATTTCTAAAATAGATTTTTCAATTTCGAATTTTCTTTTTTCATAATCATTAATTGCATTTTTCTGAGATGTTAATATGTCATTTAATTTTTCTTCGTCTTTTTTTAGAATTAATAGTCTTTCCTGTAAATCATTTTTGACTGATTCAAAATTTTTTATTTCATCAATAAGATTATTCTTTTTTTCTGTTAATTCCTGAATTTCTGATTCTAATTTTTCAATTTGTTCTTTGTTAAAGTTGATTTTATACTCATACTCATCGTGCTGCTTTTCTATCTGTCTTAATTCTTCGAGCAGTGCATCTCTGTTATAAATAAATTCTGTATATATTTTTTCCTTTTCAGAAAGTTGATTGACAAGCAGACTTAATGATTGTTCAAGATTTGTTTTTATCTCTTCGGATACAATTATTTTTTCTTCAAGACTTTTTAATAAGGAATTTCGTTGTGATTCTTCAGATTTAAGCTGTTCAATTTTGTTTATTAATTCATCCTTTATCTCTGTTAATTTGTTGATTTCAATCTCTGATTCTAATGAGAAATCATTTCTAAATACTTCTTTCTCTTCTCTAAGGTTATTAAAATTATTTTGTAATTCGAGATATTCATCATTCAGTTTTTTATAAGCTTCAGAAAGTTCATTGTACTTGGTTAATAGTTCCTCATACGCTTTATCATTTTTTTCAGTGTAAAATAAATTTTCTGATAATTCACGATTCTCTATTGATTTAGCTTCGAGGCTTGTTTTTATTTCTTCTAATTCTTCGATTTCTTTAGATAAATTCTCAAGACTTTTCTTTTTAAGTGAAAGTTCTGATTCAAGTAATGAAATGTTTTTTCTAAGTTCTTCTTCTTGATTTTTTAGTTCATTCAGTTCTTTTCTAGCAAAATTAATTTTGGAGTCAATTTCACTTAAATTTGTATACTTCTGCATGAAAGCATGGAGGGTATTTTTTAGTTCATCGTTCTCTTCTTTTAACTTTTGCATATCTACTTTTGACTTAGATGAGAAAAGAGACATTAATATGCTCCCTCCATGAATTATTTAATCTTTTTATTAAAGATAATAAACTTTATTAAAAATAGCTTTTTATTTTTACAGAATTTTTAAACCGAATCATTCTGCAATTTCTCCGTCTTTATAATTTAACTCTTTGATAACAATTCCATCTTCATTGTATGAATAACATTTGCCATTAAGTAAATTATTTTTGAAAATCATAAAGTCGGAAATATTACCATTTTGATAATACCATCTTGAAATTCCTTCCTTTAAACCGTTACGATAATTTTCTTCTGCTTTTATTTTTCCATCTTTATAATATGAGATAACAACACCGTCTAATTTCCCGTTTTTGAAATTTCTTTCGCATTTAAGTTCACCTGTTTCATAAAAAGTTTTGGATTTTCCTTCGAGCAAATCATCTGAATAGAAATCTTCGGAAATTTTAA
>JARYLX010000336.1 GCA_029907415.1 Melioribacter sp. | reverse complement strand
TGTAGCTGCTTGATAATATAAATCACCATAAATAAAGTTTTGGAACAGGCTAAATCTACTTTGAGACAAAAGTAAAATTGTTTCGTTATTCGAAAAACCCATTTTTACAAATTTATCTGTGTAATATTTTTTTCTAAACGTAAAACTTAACGAAGATGAAAATTCCTTAAACTTATTAAAACCAATTTGAATTTGTGTAATGTTTGCATCTGATTGCTTTGCCAAAAAATTATTAATCGGGGAATATTCTTCTCTAAATGAATAACTAAATCTAAAATTTAGATAAGATGAATTTAGTTGCATTGAAGGAATTAATTCAAAATATTTATAACTGCTAAAGAGCAGACTATCATATTTTTTTTCTTCTTTATTTTCAAATAAAAATTCGAAACCTGGTTTTATCATTCCAAAAGAATAAAAATTAGAAGAATTTTGTCTGTTCCATTTTGTGGAAATATTTTCATTTTTTGATTTAACATAATCCAGTTTATAATAAAAATTATAGTTCTTATTATCACTAAATTTAATTTCATTAAAATATCTATCAGATGAAAAATTATTTCCATTTTTCAAATAACCATATTGAGAAAAAATTGAAAGAGCTTCAAAAGGAAAATAAGTTAAACCAATTTCTCGAAGTGTTTGATTATCATTTTGTAAATCTGAAATGTTATAGTATCTATTAAATTCAACAGAATTTATTCTATCGAGTGAAGTATATCTACTTTGAATAAACCTATCTTTATAGTTTATTCCTGCTTTGCCAAAATTTATAGTTCCTATTTTAATTTTTTGGGGTTCAATTTCAAATAATAATTTTCTTGCATAACCAAAATTATCGTTATCATCAATTGCCGAAAATCTATTTTTATCCCAGATGCTACCAGAAAATTCGCCACTTAATTTAATTCCTTTAGAAAGATCGGCGTTTATATATATATTCGTTGTTTGTTTTAATTCAGGCAATGGAAGAAAGACTACAGGGAGATAATTCCCTTTACCAATTCCAACAAATTTATAATTGCCAAGACTTTCTTTTACATAATCTCCCTTTCCTTCTCCCGCATAACTAAAAGAAATATTATAAATTGAATTTACACTGCCGGGAGAATAAAGATAATATGAAAATAATTTCGAGTTAATTACAGTATCAATCTTTGTATAGAATCCTCTTATATTGTTAGAAGAATCCAATTGAGCTAATGAAACACCAGACTTAACTGCAGAATTTCGATTATCGCCAGCTTCTCGTAGTATTTTCAAATCATTATCACTCAAAGTAAGACTTACTGGATTATTCTCATCATCACCTTCTCGATAATAATTGATTCCAAACTTAATTTTGTCTTCATAAAATTGATTGGAAAAATTAACTCCAAAAAAATTTCTCGAGTAGTTCTGGTCGGTATATTCAAAATCAACTGAAATTCTGCTAAATGAAGTAATTAATCTTTTAGGAGTAAAAGTTAATTCTGCGTTTGAATAATCAATTGTGTAATCATTGTTTTCCCCGCGTTTCATCAATTGGCCATCAAGATAAACTCTTTCACTGCCAGCAATTATAATAATTGCGCGTTCATTATTTACACCGTATAATCTATAAGGACCCTGATTGCCATCTTTACCAAAAAATTGGATGGAATTAAATTTGCCTCTCGAGCTTGCAATAACAATGGTTCCTTTAGTTTTTTGTAAATCAAATTCTCCTTTTAATCCCTGAAGTTTTTTTGTAAGCTTTGAAAATTCTGATTGATTATCAATGAAATCAAAATCTCCAAAAGTTCCAGTTGCATACTTATGGCGCAGTTCAATAAATACTTTATCCAATTCTTGAAGAGTTTCTGTATTTCCTTCCGGTTGAATTGGAGTATTCTCATCTGTTAATGCAGCAATCAATTCAATATCATCAGAAATTTTTCCATTTAATTGAAGTCGTAGTCCACTATTTAATGTAAAATCTCGATTTGTACCAATTGTAAATCCTCGAATTATGGCACCACTTTTTTGCATATTTTTTCCAAAAATAGATTCACCTGTTAGTATATTTCTTAAGGGTCTCGAAATTTTAATTGAATCTCTTGAAAGTGTATCATAAACTGTGATTATATTTCTTCGCTTATATTCATGTCTCAAGTTTATCTTTAAGCTCTGGTATACAATTATAATTGTATCGTTTATATTTAGTTTATCACTTTCATTAAATGAAAAAGTACCTGTCTCATAAAAAATTTTATATTGATTTTTATTAATCAACATTTTTGATATAAAAATTTTTTCGCTGAATGGAATGATATGAAGAGACTTTATTTTATATTGATTTTCTTTGTTTACTAAAAAAGTATCGCTCACACTTATAATTTGAGCATAGTTGAGGGATAGTTGATATATATTGAAGATTAGAATTAAGAAATAAATCTTTTTCAATTAACTTTTCAAATTGTTCTGTAAAGATAAATCAATTAATCCTTACAATTTTATAAAAGATTATTCATAACGAAGAGCTTCTATTGGATCAAGATTAGCAGCTTTTAGAGCAGGATAAACACCAAATACAACTCCAACAAATGTAGTAACTAATAAACCAATTATAATCCATTCAACAGGGATGTAAACAGGGACACCAAGTTGAACAGCAACAATATTCCCTCCAATTAATCCAAAGAAAATTCCAATCAAGCCACCAATCCAGCTCAATGCTGTTGCTTCGATTACAAATTGAGTAAGAATAGTTTTCTTTTTGGCTCCAACAGCTTTTCTAATTCCTATTTCCCTGGTTCTTTCAGTTACGCTTACAAGCATAATATTCATAATTCCGATTCCTGCTGCAATAATAGCTATAAAAGCGATCACACCTGCTCCAAGTTTAAAATATTTTGTCAGGTCATTAAATTGCTGAATAAGCTGGTCATTAGTTACAATTTCAAAATCATTTTCCTGAGAGGCTTCAACTTTTCTAATTTTTCTCAGAGCACCAATAACTTCATCTTTTG
>JARYLX010000335.1 GCA_029907415.1 Melioribacter sp. | reverse complement strand
AAAGTTGCTACTTCTCTGCCTAATATGTCATATACTTTTATTGTAACAAAATTTTTCTCTGGCAACTGATAACTGATAATCGTTGATGGATTAAATGGATTAGGATAATTGCTTAGCAATGTTAATATATCATCTTCATTTTTCTCTACCCTATTTTTTTCTGCTACTCTAAATAATCCTCGATTATTTCCCAATAACTTTTCGCTGTCATATACCAATAAGTCTTCCGGATATTTTGATTTTAGTTCACTAAAATATTCATTTGCTTTTTCTTTATCATTCAAACAATTTAGATATACTGAACCAAGTGCAAACAATGTATTTTTTTCGATATGTTCATTTAATGTAAGCTCAAATCTAATTTTTTCAAGATTTTTAATTACTCCTTTAAAATCACCTTTATTCAATAAACCATGATTAATTAGTTCATAACCCATAACCGTTAGCTCATCTTTCATTCCTCCCCTCGAAAATATTTCTTTGTTTATTAATTCTTCAAAGCCTTCTCTTTTTGATTTATTATATGCATCTTCAAGTTTTATCAATGCATATCTGCCTAATAAAGTGTTTCCTTCGTTTCTTAATATATTAAGATAGTATTCAATTTCTTTATTGGGGTCTGTCCCTTTTTCTATCATACTTGTTGTTTTCTTCAAACTAATTCCTTTTAATTGTCCATTGTTCTCTTCTAATATTAATCCCCTCCCACTATTTGGGTCGCTGCTCAATGGATTTTCATTGTGAATTGTTGATTGGTATGAATAAAACTCATTGATGTTTGGCGGGTATGAACCCCACCAGTTATATTGTGCCCATATTGTTGCACCGTATATTGCACAGGCTTCGTATGATGAATTATTATATATACTGTTTGAACCCCCGCCGCCAGTACTTCCAAAGTTAATGTTTCCGTTATAATCTGCCTGCAATCCATAGCCAGTATTATCTTTTATAACATTATTTCCTGGTCCATAATAATACAAAGCTCCCGTTGGTGCTGAATAGTAAGTGGATTTAATTCCTGTTGTAGTATGACCTTTTATTATATTATTGACCACGTAAGGATTTGAATAATAATAACAATAAATTCCATACGAGCCGTTATTCAGTATTTGGTTATTGTTAATTGTTGGTGATGAGTTATAACAATATATTCCATAACCATTATTATTTTGAATAGTGCTGTTTGATATTGTAATGTAATTATAACCTGTACTGTTAAAATAAACTCCAAAATTTGCATTTAGAATATTTGCATAATTGATTGTACCGCTGCTTTTCCATTATTGAAGCGAATACCAACCCAGTTGCCGCTATTGCCTAATCTATCAAATGTAATTCTATTATCAGAGCTGCCAAGTGCATTGAGTGTGCCGTTTATTATAAGAGAGCTACCATTAGAAAAATACAATCGTACATTATTCCCAATATTTAATGTGCCATTAATTGTTAATGATGAGTTATTTTGGAAATAAATAGTAGAACCTGATTGGATTGTTAGTGTTTTACCTTGGGGGACTGTCAAATTCCAATTAAAATAATTTGTTCCAGAAAATGTTTCATTATCAATTAGATTACCGGCATATAAGAACGATATTCCTTCTTCATCTTCAAATTTGAGGAGTCTTCTATTATTTGCAGGGTTGTTTGGTGTATTCATAACAGGATAAGGTATTGTGGAATAAAATGTATGACCCAATCCTATCTGATGACCAATTTCATGTGTTGCTACTGATTGTATGTCATTCCAAGCATCATTATTATCATACCATACTTTCTCTCCATTATAAACAATATCAACATCTAACAATTGATTATTTGAATTACAAGTTAGAATTGTCACAGCGGAAGCGTTATATGTAGAGTCAAATACTTCGCCTTCATTAAATAATGGGTCGCCGTAATAAATCCAGTAATGTCCATTTTTACCATCATTACCATATGTTCCTGAAACAGAACCTGCATAATTAAATGTCATATCGCTAGTTGTAACATTTTCCCATGTATTATAAGCCGAATTAATTAATGCTTGTGTTTGTTGATAAGTAAAACCATCGCCAGCTCCATTTTCTTCAAGATACCAATCAATATGATGATATTGCCAATAAACAATATTGTTTGATCCTTTTGATACCCAATAGGCTTCATAAGTAGGACCATTTCCCATTAAATCTATATAAGTTTCTCCGCTAAATAAAAAAGTTATGGACAAAAGCATAATTAAATAAAGTATATGTAAAATAACTTTTGTTTTCATTTTCAAAACTCATGAATTTAGTTATTAATTTATTTATTAATACACTCATTTAAATATCTTATAAAATCATTGAGTGGAATATTATTTCTATTATTAAGATAGACTCTATTACCTTCTTTGATAATTTCAAGAGTATAATCAGCAAATCTATCCCTAATCACATAAAAATTGTTTTTATAATCAGGATATATATTAAACTTACCTTGTGATAATGCGGTAATAGTATATTTGTTTTGTTTATTGTTTTTTTGAGAATTCTTATTTAAAAAAAGAATTGATTCTTGGTTTTTAATAAACTGTGGATATTCAAGTACTATTGTAGTAATACCATCAAGGGTTCCACCTAAATATGTAAAAGTTATATCTTCGATATCATTGTATTGTCCCTTATAAATTCTTTTTACTCGAAATGTTATATCACTATAAATTCGGCCTTTTTCTTTTTGATAGGACTTTATAGAGATTACCTTGCAAGTACTATAAGATCGCTCTTGTTTATTAATTCAACAAAGTTATAATATTTCATATCCGATGCATGCGAAATATTATTTACAAAAGTTAAATCAATAAATATAATTATTATTGTAATGATTAATTTTTTCATATTCATTCCTATTAAATTTTATTTCAAAAAAATCATTTTAGATGAACTAAAAAAATTCTTCCCTGTTTTTGAGCTCGAAATCAAGTTATATATGTATACTCCACTCGAAACTAAATGGCCAATGTCATT
>JARYLX010000334.1 GCA_029907415.1 Melioribacter sp. | reverse complement strand
AAGATGTTCTTTTAAGAAGTTCAAGTGTAATTCGTTGAGCAGAAATTTGTCCAAAATGCAGATATGGAGAAAGATTTGATAAAACATTTTCATTAGGGTCATTCCTTTTTTCTGAATACAAGTGAAGTTTTTCTTCAATAAATAAATCGAGCATTTTAATAGCTTCATCTTCACCAGGTAAAATCCAGTTTACTTCTGTTACAGTATTATCAACATTTAGTTTTGAATAAATAGAATTCCAGTCAATTTTATTGATGAAAGTATTTTTTCTTAATTTTTTTATCACAGGAAATTCATCAAGAAATTCAGGAAGAAGTTTATGAATTTTAGGACGAAATGTATAAGCAGCAAATTCCTGCTTGCTTGATGCAATTAAACATGGAACAATATTATGTGCATCAACTTCTTGAAATGGAATATCAATTTTTTCTGCAACATATTTTTTCCATCTTCTTGCAATTTTTAATGGATTAAAATCCACAATTAAAAGTGATGCTTCAACATTTCTTAAAAGTTCCGGGATGGTATCTTCGGGATTGCCAATTAGTAAATAGAAACCAATATTAAGTTCATCAAGATTTTTTTTAACTTTTTTTAAGCCCTCAATCATAAAAGAATATTGTCGAATTGTGGCATTAAGAAAAGAAGGGACAATATTAAATATTACAATTAATGGAGAATCTTTTTCGATAGCCATTTCGTATGCATAAATTAATGCCCAGTTGTCATTAACTCTCTGGTCTCTTTGCATCCAATAAGCTATTGGACCATTTTTATTTTTCCCTTCTTTAAGAATTCTTACTCTTTTTAAATTCATCGTTAAACTCGAAATCAAAATAATTTATGAATTGCTATGGAAAATTTATTTATGATTTTTTATTGCTCATATAAACTATTTCATTAAATTCTTCTTTTGTTATTGGCATTACAGATAATCTATTTCCTTTTTGAACAAGTTTCATGTTTTTTAGTTTAGGATTTTTTTTGATTTCTTCGAGATGAACGGGCCTATCAAATTTTTTTAGAAGTTTTATGTCGACCATAAACCAGGTTGGATTTTCTTTTTTGCTTTTTGGGTCATAATATTTGCTTTTAGGGTCGAATGCAGTAAAATCTGGATAAGCTTCCTTTACTACTTCACAAATTCCAACTGCTGCAGGAGGTTCTGTGTTGCTGTGATAAAAAATTACTTTGTCGCCAATTTTCATTTCATCGCGCATGAAATTTCTTGCTTGATAATTTCGAACACCATCCCAGAATGTTGTTTGATTTTTTGATTTTGCTAAGTCATCTATTGAAAATACTTCGGGTTCAGATTTCATTAACCAGTATTTCATAATCTACTTCCTTATTTGGTGATTAAATTCCTGGTGCATAAGGGAAGTTAAGATTCATGTAATACTCTAAACTCTTATCTGGCTTTTCAAGTTCATTTGGTATTGGCATTTTTGAAAATGTTTGAAAATATAAAACGCAGGCATTTCTCCACCATATTGCTTCTTTTAATTGAATGTTTAGAAGCATTTTAACATGTTCAAATTCATCTTTATCAATTTTTGATTCGAGAGACTTCCATATATTAATTGTTTCTTTAACTCCTTCTACTCCTTTGTAGTAATGATAACAAAGTTCTTCCCATAAAGTATTTCCTGATTTCATTTTGTAGTTCCATGGGAGATGATGAAACCAGAGAAGATATTCATCGGGACATTTTTCTAGTGAAGAAAATATTTCTGCAACTTCAGGATAATATTGTGATACTGCATTACTTCCTTTTTCAGTTCTGTCAAAACCAATTCCATTTGAATCAGCTCGATGATAGTAAACCGAAGTCCAGTCATCACGATGTTTATCTTTAATCCATGGAGCAGGTCCATAATGGTGATTCCATCCCATTATGTGATGCAGTCCAAGAGGAGTCATATAATTGACACAATCTTCACGGGATTTCAACATAATTGTTTTTATTTTTGAAACCACTTCATTGTCATTAGAAAAAGTTTGTCTAATCCATTCCTCTGCAACTTCTTCAGAAGTTAATTCATGATTCCAGGCTAATCTTCCGAATGCATACCAGTTTGCCTGACCAAATAAATGCCCAGTCCAATTTCTATCAGTGCCGATATTTGACACCCCGGCAATTCCAGAAATTGAATGATTATCAAGACTTCCATCAATTACTTTTGCAACTGTTGAACCTTTGCCTTTGCAGTAAGTATCTGATTCAAGGCATTCTTTGAATAAAGTAGCTAAGTAAACAAGATGAGTCCCTTGACCAAGATATTCCTGAGTGATTTGAAATTCCATCATCAATGGAGTATTTGGCATAGCCCCAAAAAGTGGATGAAAAGGTTCTCGAGGTTGAAAATCAATTGGACCATTTTTTACCTGAATCAAAACATTCTTTTTAAATTTTCCATCGAGAGGTTTGAATTCGTTATAAGCTTGTTTGGCTCTATCCTCAGGTATATTGTTATCATAAACAAAAGCTCGCCACATAACAACACCGCCATAAGGTTCGAGAGCTTCGGCAAGCATATTTGCACCATCGGCATGACTTCGCCCATAGTTCTGTGGACCGGGTTGACCTTCTGAATTTGCTTTGACAAGAAATCCACCGAAATCGGGAATTAAACTGTAAATCTCTTTTACTTTTTCTTTCCACCATTGTCTTACATCTTCATTTAAAGGGTCTGCAGTTTTTAAATTCCCAATTTCAATAGGTGCACTGAATCTTGCAGTTAAATAAACTTTAATTCCATAAGTACGAAATACATTTGCAAGAGCAGCAACTTTTAAAAGATAATCATGAGTTAAAACCCATGCATTTGCATTTACATTTGTTAGAACCGTTCCATTAATTCCAATTGATGCATTAGCACGAGCATAATCTTTATAACGAGTATCAATATAATCAGGTAATTTGTGCCAATCCCATATTGAAAAACCAGCATAACCTCGTTCTACAGTTCTATTGAGATTATCCCAGTG
>JARYLX010000333.1 GCA_029907415.1 Melioribacter sp. | reverse complement strand
AAAGATGAAATCAAAGTTTACAATTTTTATTTATTTCCGTAATTCAGATAAGAATCTTTTATTGAGTTTTAAGATAATATTAAACTAAAAGTAAATTCCAGTAATGCAGAGACCTGCTATTAAACAGGTCCCCTTAAAAAATTATAGCCCGAGTTTAATTTTAATATCCTGAGGTATAGCATCTTTATGAACCATTATTGCAATCACTTTTAATCTTGCATAAGATTCAGACATATACCAGTAACCATTATACTTTTTATTCTTTGTGCCCCAGGAATTTTTTGTGTAATAAAATTTAGTTCCGTTCTGATCTTTTGCTAATCCTACAATATGCATTAAATGGTCATCAGTTGTCGTTTGATTATCAAATGTTTCTTGACGCATCTCTTGCGTAATTGTTTTTTCTTTTACTGGAACATCATTTTTATCTTCATCACTGTTGTTTTTTTCTTCGTCCGGCTCTTCTGATGAATCAGCGGGAATTACTGCAATACATTTTTTCTTATCAAATGTTTTTTCACTTACGTCTCCATCCCATGCAATTGAATAACCATGTTCCAATGCATAATCCATAATTCTCATTAAATCATCAATTGGAACATTATAGTATAAATCTTTACTCCAGTTATCAGGTATTTCCAAATCAAACTTTGTATAAAATGGATGATGTGTAAATGAAGTCAATTCTACATAATCATCTGGATTGAACCCTAAAGAATCTACAAAACTTTTGGGTGTATAATTTTTTCCTTTGTAGTTAAATTCTTTTGGTGGAATGCCCAAATAAATATCCAGCGTAGATTCAATTACTTTTTGCCAGACTGGCGTAATTTTTCCTCCTTTCTTTTTTGATACAGCATCAACTATTGATTTCAAAACTGCATCCATTTCACCATGATTATGTTCTTCTTCTTGTATGTTCATTCCTTTATAAATTTCTTCAGGTACTAATCCATATTCTCTAATAACATTTAAAACATCGTGTGCTTGTCCTCCCATTCCAAAATTAGTTAACCCATTATAACGAATATAATTTTGTGCTTTCTTTGGGTATGTAAATCTAACATTCCACATTGGAGATAAAATATGTTCTCCTTTTCCCATTCTAATTAACTCTGTTTCAATAAAAGAAGTAGTTGCAAAAGACCAGCATGTACCTGTTTTTGCTTGATTTTTTACTGGTGTGGTTTTAACCTGATAAATCATTGTAAATTCATACTGTTCTTTTTTATCGCTCTTTTTCTTTCCCTGAGCATAAAATACAAATGGGATTAAAATGAGAACAATTATTAACTTCTGAACTTCTGTTATTCTTTTCATTTCAATTCTCCACCACAAAATTTTATTGATAACATTAAAATAATCCTCCTGATAATCATAGGAAATATTTTTTTTATTTTATTTCTGATATTGACAATAAATTTTTGATTTTTTATGATTAACAGTAAACAAAAATTTATCTGTGAGGGATTTAATAGATTCTATAAGTTATCTGCTTATTGCGGGCAAAAAAGGAGGTGACTAAAGCATGTTCGGAATGGACTTTATTAGCTTCTTAATATTACTAATTATCGCTGCAATTGTAGCAGCAGTTTTACACTTTGGATTTAAATACTACATAATTCCGGGCTTCACTTCCTATTTATCAAAAGTAATAATTGCATGGATAGGTGCATGGCTTGGCACCCCAGTATTCGGGAAATGGTTCGAAGGTCTTGCTTATAAAGAAGTCTACATTATTCCTGCAATATTAGGTGCACTGGCAATTTTAATTCTTATTGTTGATGTTGTCAAAAGTTGTTCTAAACAAAAAGAATGAATGTATATTTAATTAACTTAAGATAATTACAAAACTTAAATTGCCCGCAATGGCAGATAACTATTTATTATAAAATTTCTTTTCCTGATTTTAATAAATTCCTATTTATTAAAAATTTTCTGCTTCATGGGGGTATATAATTAACAAAATCCAATCACTAATTAAAGGGGGTAAATATGAAAATTACACGCATGAACAAAATTCAGAACGGAACAGGCAAAACTGCAGCTTTTTTTGATATTGAAACTGATGAGGGAATAAAAATTAAAGGATTCCGAGTTGTTATGGGAGATAAAGGTTTATTTATTTCTTCTCCTAACGAAAAAGGGAAAGATGGCAAATACTATGAAACCATTACTCTACCAAAAGAAATGAAAAAGAAATTAGAGAAAATGGCAATTGATGAGTATAACTCAAAGTAAGTAAAGTGATGTCTAAAATCTTTCTGGGGAAATGAAAAAATAAATTTAACAAAATTAAATCCGTGTAAATCAATAAAAAAAGATTCTCATCCTATAGATTTACACGGATGAATATATTTCCAGCCCACCGTATAATTTATTTTTCTAAATAATTTGTTTTTCATTTATTGATTGATTTTAATTCTATCTAAACATAATTTCACTTTCAGATAATTTTATTTGGGAAATTAAAATGCGAATTCTAATTCGTATTCTATTCTTTATTTTGCTTTCCATATCGACAATTGCACAGAGTGCAAAATATGGCATTGTTGTTCACGGTGGTGCAGGTGTTATAAAAAATTTACCACCTGATAAAGAAAAAGAATATATTTCAAAATTGTCAGAAGCCATCGAGGCTGGTTACAAAATTTTAGAAAGTGGAGGTTCATCACTTGATGCAGTGACAAAAGCAATTAATATTCTCGAAGATTCACCTTTATTTAATGCTGGCAAAGGTGCGGTGCTAACTGAAAATGGAATTGCAGAACTTGATGCTTCAATTATGGATGGAAAAACTTTGATGGCTGGTGCTGTAGCAGGTGTTCATCATGTGAAAAATCCAATTAATCTAGCCCGCCTTATTATGGAAAAATCTCCTCATGTAATGATGATTGGAAACGGAGCCGAAGAATTTGGCAAACTTTTCAATATAGAACTTGTTGATTCAAGTTATTTTATTACAAATGAAAGATGGAATCAATATTTAAAAATGAAA
>JARYLX010000332.1 GCA_029907415.1 Melioribacter sp. | reverse complement strand
AGCAATCACTTCTATTCGTTTGCCTTCTTTCCAAGCAGCACGGATCACTGCCAAAGCTGTTCCATAATCTACTGTGGCGAGACTCCCTGCATTGCAATGTGTAAGAACACGAGATTTTTTCTTAAAAATTTTTAATCCATTTTCAGCAATTGCATTACACATTTTAATATCATCTTTATGTATCTGAACTGCTCGTTCTACTAACCTGTGATAAATATCAGAATCGTTTTTATGATTATCATAAATTTTTTTTATTTCATTTAATCCATAAAATAAATTAACAGCTGTAGGTCGTGTTGAAGATAAACGATTATAAGCATTTATAAAAATTTGCTCGATATTATTTTTTATATTTTTTATCGACAATGCCAGACCATAAGCTGCTGCAATACCAATTGCAGGAGCACCTCTAACTTCTAATCTCTCAATAGCAAGAGCGATTCTTTCAAAATTATCTGTAATAATATATTCTTCAGTCAGTGGGAGTTTTGTCTGATTAAGTATTATAAGTTTATCATCTTTGAATTCTATTGCTTTTGGAATATTCATCTTAAGAAAAGCTTGATAATTCTCGAAACTCATAAAATCTATTTTGAATTTCTAAGTAGCTTAAATCTTCAAGACCCTTAGTGCTGAACTTTTCAACACAAAAAGAAGCCATAATACTTCCATAAATGACAGCTCGTTTCAAATTTTCGAAGGATAAATCTCTAGTTTTATGTAAATAACCTGTAAATCCTCCGGCGAATGCATCACCTGCACCAGTTGGGTCGTAAATATTTTCCATCGGATAAGCAGGAGCAGAAAATATCATATCTTCACCAAAAAGCAGTGCACCATGTTCCCCTTTCTTGATTATTAAATATTTTGGACCCATTGCAGAAATAATTTTTGCTGCTTTAATTAAATTTGGTTCTTGAGATAACAAACGCGCTTCTGAATCATTTATAATTAATACATCTACTCGTTTCAAAACTTTTAATAAATCTTCTTTAGCTCCTTCAATCCAGAAATTCATAGTATCGCAAACTATAAATTTAGGATTTTCAAGCTGGTCAAGAACATTCAATTGCAGTTGCGGTGAAATATTGCCAAGTACTATGAACGGATATTTTCTTTTTTTCTCAGGTATTATTGGATTAAAACGCTCAAAAACATTTAAATGAGTAAAGAGTGAATCACGAACATTCAAATCATAATGATAACGACATCCATATCTGAAAGTTTTTTCTCCTTTTACAATTTGTAAACCTTCAAGGTCAATATTGTGGTCCTCAAGCATTTTAATATGCTTATGGTCAAAATCTTCTCCAACTATACCAACAATACTGACCGGTCCAGTAAAATAACTTGCTGCAAGTGAAATGTAAGTTACTGAACCACCCAGTGCATTTTCTACTTTATCGAATGGTGTTTCAATATCATCAAAACCAATTGAACCAACAATTAATAGACCCACTTTAATACCTATTTTTAATTTTTTCTTAAAACTAATATAAATAATTACATATCATTTTTTATTGTTATTGAGTTTTATTTCAATAAATTCATCTTCTTTTTCTCTTTTTATAAAAAAATTATAAATAATATCAATTGACTTACGCTGACCATCCCATGCAACTAATTTTTTTGCTTTGTTCTTTTTAACCCATCTGAATTCTGTATGTTCTCTTGAAATTTTTATTTCTTTATTTTTTTCAATGAGTGCAACAAATACTGGTATTAAATTCAGTTCATTATTCTTTCTGTTATAGAAAGAATTAACATTTGGCACAATCCATAATTTTTCAGGGATTAAATCTGTTTCTTCATGAATTTCTCTTATCACAGTTTGATAAGCATTTTCTCCTTTTTCAATACTGCCTGTTACCATCTGCCACAGATTTGGATATTTTACTTTCCCTGAACGTTTAAGAAGTAAAAACTCGATGCTGTTTTTTGTTCTTCTTATTATATGTGCTTCAATTAAATTAACTGATATCTTCATATTAAAATTTAGAAAAAAGCTCTTGCTTCTGCATTCATTGTATGAATTACTTTATTTCTGCCAAGTAATCTTGCATCATAACTTAAAGAAGTTTGAAAATTGCTGCCAATTCTATAATCAAAGAATGCTCTCCAAAAATAATTTTTCCCTATAACATTTCCCCTTGTTATTTCAAATGGAATATTTGAAATTGAGGTATTGGCAGTTAATTCTAATCTTTCTGTTTCAATTCGAATTCTTCCAGCATTTGTAATTGAATAATTAACACGAATTAAAAATGAATTCATATCAACCGTTGCAGGAATTTTAGGATATGAATCTTTACTTCTGCCCGTTTGAATTTTAAAACCAACTTCTAAATTATTCATTGGCCTGTAGGAAAAATCAGTTGATAAATCATTCTTGTCAATTTTTCTTGCTCGATTAGAAATTGCAGTTGGCAAAAGATTATCAACCTGATTAATAAAATCGGTTTGATTGTTTAATTCTTTAACAAGACGAAATCTTAGACGAATACTTCTTTCCTTAAAAAATCCTCTTTCCACTCCTCCGCTAAATTGATTAAGACTTTTTCTCTGAAAGTATCTCATTCTTACTGAAAATTTTGAATTATTTTTGAAAAAATAAAAATCCTGCTGAAAAAGCTGTGAACCCCTTAAAGTTGTTGAATCATTTAAGAATTTTGATAACTTCATCAAATAAATTTCTTTTGTGACCTTATCTTTGCTGTTTTCTTCGATGCGTAAAAAGGTTTCCAATGATAAATTTTTTAGTAAAGAAGCAAACAAATTTTTTCCGCTAATAATTTTTTCAAAATCGGTTATCCATCTAACGTAAGATTTCAAATCGATAACAGGAAAGAGTTGTTCTGTTGGAACAGTAATCAAAATATATTCACCGTCATAAGAAGTAAGCTCAAATTCATTTTCATCAGCAATTCCATTATTGTTTATGTCTCCGATATAAACATAATTACCACTCCCTTTAGGAACTTTCATAAAAACTTTTTCCAATTTAGAAGTTTGTTCTGTAGCTGCT
>JARYLX010000331.1 GCA_029907415.1 Melioribacter sp. | reverse complement strand
AAAAAAATTTATAAAAGAAAAAAAGTATTTCAGAGAGCTTACAATTAAATTAAGAAAACGCATAATAGAACTTGAACCAAATAATGCTGCTTACTATTCTAATCTTGCATATACTTATTACCAATCTGTAAATGAACTTACAAAACCAAACTCAAGAAAAGATGGGGACATAATAGAAGATGCAGAAAATGCTATCAAATATATTGACCTTTCACTAAAATATAATCCCGGCAGAATAACTGACCTTTACAGAAAAGCAATGTTAATATCAAATATTTATGGGAAGTATATATTTTTCAATAATTACTCAGATGAACAATTTCAAGAAAAACTTACTTCATATACCTATGCAATTAAAGAAGGTATTCTTAACTTTCAAAAAATAGAAGCTATTTATGAATCATTTATTAATGAAGAACAAAAAAACAGATACAAAAAAATCTACATAAAAACATTATATAATCTCGCACAAAAATTCCTAACACTTGCAAGAACAAATGTTAACCTTTATTCATTAATTTTTATCAACAAAGAAAATTTGCTCAATGAACAAAAAGAAAAAGACACAATAAATTATCTCCAACTTGCTAATAAATATATTGACAAGTGCATTAAAGAAGACTATAATAAAAAGAAAATTGAAACAGAAACTGAAGCTTTAGTAGAATGTAATAATTTTACAATTGCTGTTTACAAATCATATCTAAAAGGAATAATTAACCTATACCTTTATGCAATAACCAATAATAATGAATATGAAGTAGAAGCAAAAAAATTTCTTTACATAGCCAACGAAATAAATTTCCCTTTTGAAATGCAAAATCAAAATAAGCTGTTCATTTTAGAAAAACTTGCATTACTTAGTTTAATAAAAAAGAATTATGAGCAGCCAATAAAAATGCTCGAGCCAATTTATAGAAAAAAATATAATTTCCCTGTTTATGCAGCATACACACTTGCAATTTCTTTTATATATAAAAATGAACCAAGCAAAGCAAATGAAATAATTGAAAAATACATTGAAGAATCAAATCCACTATTTAAAATAAAATTTCAAAAACTAAGAGAATATTTACTTACAAGAGATAAGAGAATTATATATGAAACAACTAAACATGACTGGTTTGAGGAAGAAATTGAAAGCAGTAACATTCAAAATGAATAAATAAAAATTACTAAGCATTGATAATGTTCATAAAACTAATCAAAAAAAAATAACCATTAATAAAATGCGCATATGTATTATAATGAAATTAAGATTAGAGACTTATGAAAAATTCGATGCGTCATCCCTGTGTAAACCTGTCTTAACATGGAAACAGAAATTCATTAATTATTAAGTAGATACCTGTTTTTAACTAAACTCAAACCTCCCAGCATTTTTAAAGAAAAATAGGTTTGAGAAAAAAATTTCAGGGGTGTATTTAACGCATAATTTTGTGCTAAAAAGATATTTTTTAAATCGAACCCCTTAAACTTGAACAATTATCCCGACTTCATATTTAAAATTATAGAGAAAATTATAAATACATTTTACACTATTTTTGTCTCACTAATTCATTCCAAAATAATTATTCAATAAATCTATATTCACATTTTATTCCTTGCAGAAAAGAATTTTATAAATCTCACATAATATTTTGAAATTATTTTTTTATTCATCTCTAATCCAATAGTAACTAATAAATTATTCAATATGGAAGAATTAACCGAAATAACATCGTATGAAATAGAATTTTCAATTAATCACGATTCTAAATACAATTATTATGTTACTGTAGAAGGAATAGATTCTGCTAATAATCAAAAAACTGTAAAATATGGCTGTAAAAATATCTATGAGGTTCTATATTTAATTCTTTATAAAAAACAATTTACTTTTGTAAAACTTATAGAAAATTATAATTCACTCTATGGTACAGATATCTCCATCGAAATAATTGAATTATAATCCAATGAACAAATGGGGACAATTATGTTGAAGGACGAAAGAATTTCAAGATTATGGGTATCAATTAATGACGATGCCGCATTATATAAATACAGTATTGCTTACTTATTTCATGAAGATGAATCTAATAAAGTGTTATTAGAAACTTATCCAATAGATCTTTTAATTAATTTTGATGATGATCCTGAAATAGTAAAAATGAAAATTTATAATTACTGCAGAACAAAATATGTTGGATGCGATGATATTTATGATTTATTCTCAATGTTAGCTGGACCCGATATCGATATGTCAAAATTTATCTTCTACTATTTTGAGACTAATATAGAAGAAATAGCAGAAATTGATGATCCGTATTCTTTACTTTAACAATTGACAAAATTATAAAAGCAATTTCGAGTTAAACAATGAAATGCGAAGTAAAATATTGTAATCGCGAAGCATCAAAGGATAGTCCTTATTGTTATATATGTCATATTAAAATGAATAATCCAGACAAGTATGCAGCAATTTACTGTAAGTCATGTCATAAAATAATTAGGATAGTTAAAAAAGTAAGAGCAGAACAAAAATCATATTATGAAGGATACTGTCTTGAATGTAAAAGTGACTTAATTGACAAAAAAGTTTCTTGGATAATATATTGTAATTATAAGCAGACATATTAAATTGATTTTATTAATTGCATCACAAAATTAAGTCTGTTTTTCAATTCTTCAATATTGCTGTTATTTTCAATAACAAAATCCACCCAATCTTTTTTCTTTTCATCCGGAATTTGAAATTGCATTCGTTGACGAACTTTTTCTTCTGTTACTTTATCCCTTTCCATTACTCTTTTGATTCTTGATTGTTCATCACTGTAAATTAAAATGACATAATCAAAATATTTCTGAATCTTAGCTTCATAAATTAATGGCGATTCAATAAAAACTATATCTGATTTTTGAAATTCTTTTTTTGCTTGTTCTAAATTTTTTTTGATTGTAAATGGATGAACAATTGAATTTATTTTTTCCACATTTTCTTTTGATGAAAAAACTTTTTCAGCTAAATATTTTGTATTAAGTTTTCCATTACTA
>JARYLX010000330.1 GCA_029907415.1 Melioribacter sp. | reverse complement strand
GAAAATGGAAAGATAAAGAAGTTTACAAAAGAAAAATTCTTGAATAGTGAAACCATCTATAAAATAATTGGGGATAGAAATGGTAAAATTTATTTAGCCACTGCAAGCTCTGGTGTGGTAATTATCGATACAGCTGAAAAAGATAATTATAAAGTTTCGGTAATCGATACAAAAAAAGGTTTGCTAAGTAATTATGTCCGCTCGCTCTTTTTGAAAAATGAAAAATTATTAGTTGGAACAGATAAAGGATTAGATTTGATAGTTAACAATAAAGTAGAAGGGTTTCCTATTAAAGAGAACCTATTGAATATTCAGATAATGGATATTCTTGATGATAAAGGGATTTTGTATCTCGCAACTCAAAAAGGTTTATGCAGAGTTATTGATTCCAGAACTGAATTTTATTCACTCGATAAAAACTTAGAAATGAATTTGCTTCTTGATTTATTTATTGATAGAGAAGATAATTTATGGATAGGAAGTTATAACAATGGAATTTACCGAATGAGAGATGGTAATTTTACAACTTTTTCTCTGGAAGAAGGTTTGAAGGAAAAATTTATTAGAGCAGTTACTCAAAACAAAGAAGGAATATGGATTGCGTCGAATAATAATTATTTATCCATAATAAAAGGTAGAGAAGTAAAAAATTACTTTTTAAGAAAAGAAGAGAATTCAAATATTCAAACAATTGTAGCACAAAATGACTCTATATGGATAGGGACAAGAGCAGGCTTGTATTTATTTAAGAATGGAATTCTAACGAAAATCAAAAATTGTAATTTTTCTATTTCAGCATTATTTGTTGATTCGAAAAATAGACTTTTGATTGGAAGCGGAAATGGCGGATTATATCATTTAAAATCAGGTGAACTTATTAATTTAAGCAATGACGAAAAATCTTCGACATTAAGAATAAGATTCATTGCAGAAGATAAAAAAGGAAATTTGTTCTTAGGAACAATTGGACAGGGCTTAGCAATATTTGATGGAATAAATTATCAATACTTCAATGAAGAAAATGGAATGCCCAGCGATATAATTTATTTTATTCATCTCGATTCAAGAGGAATTGTTTGGGTTACTACAAGCGGAAGTGGAATATTGCGTTTTGACGGGAATAAATTTTATAAGATTACTAAAAAAGACGGCTTGCCAACAAATGAAGTACAAACCATACTTGAAGATGACGAAGGAAATTTCTGGTGCGGTTTTAATAATGGAATATTTCGAGTTTCGAAATATGAGTTTGAAAAATTTATTTCAGGAAAAATTACTGAGATTAACACGGAAATATTTAATAAAAATGATGGACTTAAAAATTCTGAATGCAATGGTGGTTTTCAGGGAACAGTATTAAAAGATTCTAAAGGAAATTTCTGGTTTGCTACTATAGATGGAATTACATTTGTTAATCCAAAAAAATTGAAAGCGAGTAATTACTTTCCGCCTGTTTATGTAACAAGAATCTTGTGTAATTTTGAACCGGTGGAAGTTTCTTCAGAAGTTAAAGCTCCTTCAGGGACAAACATACTAAGGTTTGATTATATTGTTGCTTCTTACATTCAGCCTTTTAAGCTAAAAGTGAAATATATTCTGGAAGGATATGAAAAAGAATGGCATGAAGTTAGGAACAGAAGAATAGTTTATTATTACAATTTAGAACCGGGTGAATATAAATTTCGTGTCAAAGTTTCGAATTATAAATATGAATGGAATAATCAGGAATCATCAGTTAAAATTGTTATTCCTCCTTATTTTTATCAAACTTTAGGATTTAAGATTTTATCACCTGTTGTACTTCTGTCGTTAATATTTTTATATGTGAAATGGCGCGTAAGCAAGCAGGAAAAATTAACTCAGAAATTGGAAGAAATGGTAAAATCAAGAACAGATGAATTAAAGAAATATGCAGATGAACTTGAAAAAGCAAATAAGACAAAAGACAAATTCTTTTCAATAATATCTCACGATTTAAGAAATCCAATACATTCAATCTCATCTATCTCGGAATTTTTATATAATAACAGAAATGAATTATCGTCTGAAGAATTAGATGATATGTTGATTCAAATAAAGAATTCTTCAATAACTTTATATAATTTGATTGAAAATTTATTGGAGTGGTCACGTATACAAACAAACAGAATGGAATATAAACTCGAGATTTTTAATTTATATGAAAGCATAAAAAGTGTTGTCTCATTACTTGAATCGAATGCGCATCAAAAAGAAATTGAGTTTATTATTGATGCAGAAAGAATTAATGTATATGCCGATAAAACTTCTATTGATTCTGTTCTATTAAACTTAATTTCGAATGCAATTAAATTTTCATATACGAAAGGGGAGATAATTATTTCTGCAAAAGAAAACGAAAATGAAGTAAAAGTTTGTATTAAAGACAATGGCATTGGAATGAGTGAAGATGAGATAGAAAAAATATTTTTACTTGATACAAAATTTACAAAAGTAGGAACAGCAGGAGAAAAAGGAACCGGTTTGGGTTTAGTATTATGCAAGGAACATATTGAACAAAATGGGGGGAATCTCTGGATAGAAAGTAAAATTAATGAAGGCACATCAGTTTATTTGACATTACAAAAAGCAAGATAAATTCTAATCACATTCAAATTTTTTTATTGATTTCAAAATTTGCTCTCCATAATTTCATATCAACATAAAAATTTCTATCAATTTTTCAGGAGAACATATGGTAACTTTTCAATTCCTTGATTGGTTCTGGGTAGTAGCATTTCTGCTGGTAACAATTAGTCTTGGAGTAGCATTTTATCGGTTGGGGAAACGTTCAGAAGCAGATTTTTTTCTTGCTGGACGAGGATTGCCCTGGTGGTTACCAGCTTCATCTGTATATGCTACCCACACAGCGACTGATACACCTATCTGGGTTACAGGAGTTATTTACAAGTATGGTGTTGCAGGACTATGGTATACTTTCTTTTCTGCATGGTGTGCTATAAGTGCTTTTGTTTCAACAAGAATATTCAGACGTTCTCTTGCTTACACTCAAGCCGAATGGAA
>JARYLX010000032.1 GCA_029907415.1 Melioribacter sp. | reverse complement strand
AAATTGTTTTTCGAGTGGTTACTTTGCTTAGAAGCAAAAAATTAACAGAGGATAAACATGAAAGTACTATGTTTAACTGAATGTGTAAAACCAAAGGCAATTCAATATTCCCTAAACAAGGACAATTATTTATAAAATTCCCTTGCTTCGATTCTATAATAATAATAACAATAAATACACAAAACAAACCAAAGCTAAACAACGATGTAATTTTTTTCTTGTAAAAAAACACTAAAGAAATTGCAATTAAAAATTCAATTATAATTATAATAAAAGCTATAAGAGTTGGATAGGGTAAAAAATTAAAAATAAACATATTCTGAATAGAAATATTGTAATTAGTCCAAGAATGGATTTTAAGTAATATCGAAAAAAATAGTGTAAACGCTATTATATATGAAGATATCTTTATAAAGACACTTTTATATTTATTATAATTTATTTCATGTGTTAACATCTTTGAGGGCCTATTATAAAAGATTAAAACAGTGAATAAAAATTTTGTTTTTATCTAAGCAAAAAATTTTATGTGAATTAAATATTTTTATTGATTTTGACTCGTAATCTAGTATAATCTCCTTGAGTTCATTGCCACTACTATCAAAAACTTTAATTAATCTATTTGGATATTTGCTGTTTTCTCCAAAAAGAACATATATATTACCTTTATTATCATAATCAATATCTTGTATTAGTTTTTCTTCAGGAAGTAGTATGTCCCCGCTCTTTATATGTTTTGAATAATTAGGTAGAAAATCAAAAGTCTTTTCCCAGCTTATAGCTCCATTGTCATAACACATTAGTTTGTTTTGATAGTTATATGCGAGAAATAATTTGTTACCTAAAATTGCTAAGTTAACTGATTTCCAAATTAGTTCTGTTAGTTCGTCTTTCTTTTCAAATTCTATTTTGTAAGGCATTTGTAATGGAATTTGAGCTTCTTCGATTTTTAAAGTCTTCATTGAAAATCTTCCTATTTTTAAGTTGCTAGAATTTGCTTCTGTACCCAAAATGATTACTTCATTATCATAAGAACCGATTTCGATTGGATGTAGTGGCAATATTATATCTTTAACATATTGATAATCTTTATCAAACAAGTGTGCTACCGGAATAAACTGCTCTGTAACTATAATATAATCGGTTGTATTACTACAAAATACTGGGCTCATAAATTCACTGGGACCTCTTCCTTTATTACCAATTGACTTTAACAGATTCCCTTCTAGATTAAATATGTGTAGTTTATAACCTCCTCTATCCAAGATTAGCAACGTTTTATTGTTATTATTTATATGAATAGAACTAACATTATAAAAAACAACTGCTGAATCATTCCCGATAGAAAATAAGTATTTAACATTTTTCCCAGTATACCTTTTATGTTCAATTGAATCATTTGATCTGGTATATATTTCATCTTTTTTGTAGTCAACGCAAGAATAGAAGAAAATTAAAATGAAAATTGCCATTAACTGGATTTTCATATAAGCCTCCTTGATTAAAATTAACACCAACAGCCGATTTTTGGATTTAATTGATTCACGATAATAAATATGATAATTTTGATTTTAACAAGTTATATATCCAATTGCACATCCAGTTTTACAGCCAACTCTCATTGGATACTCAAACCAGTCATACTGTTCTTCACACCAAGCATTTCAATTTCCAAGTGCAGTCAAACAATATGCAGGTTTGGCATAATTAACTGTTGCAAATAAACTAATAACTAGTATTAATACTATCTTTTTCATTTTACACCTCCTGTAAAAAACAATTGTATTTAATCGGCTGTTGGTTTTTAAATTTCATACCAATTAATTATACTGCAGGAATTAATTATTTAAGGAACAATATCTTGAATCGTAGTTGCAGGATATCATTCCAATTTTTTTAAATAAATTTTATTAATCAATAACTTACTCTGACACACATACTTTGTCAAGCTATTTAACTCGATGATGTTGGAAGAAATAATTAATCGTAATTAACCAAATTTTTGTAAAAGTAGTATATGCTTTTTGATTTTTCAAAAGTACCCTCAAATACTTGCTAAAAACTTATTGAATAATTTTTTTTTGTCAAGAAAAATTTTATCAAATTATTACCCGAGGATTCTGCACTTGAAATAAAAAAATAATTACTTAATAGAATACGCAAGAATTTGATGGGATTGTAAAAAAGTAAGATTTATTTAAAAAAATTGCACACAGAAAAACACTTATTTGTACATATTCGCAAAGATACTGTAATTATAAAAGTAATCTTAAGATATTACCACTTGATTCTTATAAAAAATCACAGAACTCTAATATTAATTAAGAATTCTTAAGCATCTTCCTCTATTACTAAAAGTAACAACACATCCTTAAAGATTAATTTTTCTTTAACACAAATTTTACAGCTATGGAAGAAATTGATTTTGCATAACAAATTATTTATGCTACTAAGTAATGATTAATAAATCAATTTTTATGTGAGTGTTACTGTAAGTTAAAACATGAAAAGATTTTTATAAATCGATTTATTTGTAAAATAAATTTTTAAGTGAGACTAATGTGGTTGATGAAGTTTGCGAAACTCTCTTAATCCAATTCCTTTTTCTCTCTTAAAATATCTTGAAATATGTTCTGCATCGGTAAAACTAAATAATGAAGTAATTTCACAAATTGGGAGGTCTGTTTCGATAAGAAGTTTGGAAATTAATTCTATTCTTTCATGTTGAATTTGATTATAAATTGTTCTATTGATAATCCTCTTAAATCTCCTCTCAAGTGTTCTTCTGCTCAAACATGTTGAGTTAACAACATCTTTCACCTTGATTTTATTTTTTGCATTAATTTTAATAAACTGAATTGCTTTTGCTACTTCACTATCATCAACTGCAAGTATATCAGTTGATTGTCTTTGAACGATATGAGTTGGAAATACTAAAATATATTCACTATAAGTCTTTTTATTTTCAATCATGTAATCCATTAACTTAGCAGCTTCAAAACCTGCCGCTTCGACATTTAATGCAATACTTGTAAGCGGCGGGTCACTTAATTCACAAACCATTGGGTCATTGTCTACTCCAACAACTGCAACATCATCAGGCACTTTGATATTTATCAACTTGCATACTTCAAGAATATGCTGTCCACGGTCATCATTACATGCAAATATTCCAACAGGTTTTGGTAATGATTGAATCCATTTGATTAAATGTTGTTGCTCAATTTTCGAGTAATTATTTTTTGTTTTTTTGGGTGGCGTGTAGTTATAAGTTTTGAAACCTGCATCGTTAATAAATTTATTAAAATAAAATTTGCGTCCGATTGACCAGTCATAATTATCAAAACCGCAGAATGCAAAATATTTAAATCCTTTTTCTATAAAATGCTCTGCTGCTATTTTTGCAATTGAGTAGGAATCAGTTTTTATCACTGGTAAATCTTTCGGATATTTCGAATCATGAATTGCAAGTATAGTAGGCTTTTTCAGTTTTAAAAGTTCTTTCGTAATTAAGGAATCCCTCATAATTATACCATCAGGATTCCAGTTTTTTAAATGTGGCACAGATGATTTTAAATCAATTGGTTCTTTATAAAATGACCAGGGACCATGTAATTTTGAATATCTTGTGATACCAATAATTAATTGTCTACCAAATGCTCTTGATGTTTCAAGAAGTAATAGAATTCTTTTCATCTTCGAACTGTCTCACATAATCAAGACCATTTTAATAATGTTTTTGTATCTATCAAAATTGATGTGAATAATTTCTAACATAAAAATAAATTTTTATTTTCTATCAAACCATACTTTCATCTTTCCAATTCCCCTATTTGACCATACATAATAAGGTATTAGTTTAATCTCAGATTCATCAATCTTTGTTTTTAATGAAATAAATTTTTCTCCTGAAATATTCATATCTTCTTTATAAAAAATTAAATTGCTGGGAATGTAAATTTCATCAATATTTTTATTATCAATTTCTTCGGCACAATATACAATCGGACCATATTCAAATGCCACTTTGTTGCTGTCGTCTTTAACTTTTTCATTTGCTATAACTTTCCGAACCATCATTGGTAAATTGAGTTCTATATTATCTCCCTTATGCCATTTTTTTGATATTTCGATATAACCTTTATTTAATTTAATATCTTCTTCTTTACCATTAATTTTCATTTTAATGCCATTAGAAAAAACATTCAAGTAAGAATATAAATCTCCAGGCAGAGGTTTGTTTAATGCCCAACCTGGCAAACGAATTTTCAGTGTAAAAGTTTGTTCTTCATCTGGATTAACAAAAATACTTATATTTTCATCCCAAGGATAATTTGTTTGCTGGTCTAAATTAATTTTTTTGCCATTAATTAATAATTGCACAGAGCTTGCGACAAATAAATTTATGTAAAGGCTATCATTATGCTTTGCATAAATTAATTCAGGAATTGAAGGGATAAATCGAATTAAATTTGTTGGACAACATGAACAATCAAACCATGGTTGTCTTGTACAAGAACCCATGTTAAATTCAAATTTACCATCTGACTCAAGAGGATTGGGATAGAAAAAATTTTTGCCGTCTAAAGATATACCTGCAATTAATCCGTTATAAAGAGTTCTTTCAATGATATCATAAAATTTTGATTCGCCTGTTAAAAGAAATAATCTATGATTCCAGTAAACACTTGCGATTGCAGCACATGTTTCGTTATAAGCTGTGAGATTAGGAAGTTCATAATCTTTACCAAAAGATTCTCCTTCATGTCTTGAACCCAGTCCGCCAGTGATATACATTTTTTTATTAATAATATTTTCCCAAATCTTTTTAACAGCATTTAGATAATCAGTATCATTATACATTACAGCAATGTCAGTCATTCCCGCATACATATATAAAGCTCTTACAGCGTGTCCCACTGCTTCTGTTTGTTTTGTAACAGGCAAATGGTCCTGACTATAATCACCATATAATTTATGTGTAGTAGAATCTCCTCTAATGTCAAGAAAAAATTTTGCAAGTTGAAGATACTTAGCATCACGAGTAATTTGATAAAGTTTAATTAGGCCGGTCTCAACAATTTGATGCCCAGGTGGTGTTCTTAATTTACCAGGCCCGAAATTATCAACTAACAGATTAGCATTTTTAATTGCAATATCTAAAAAATTTCGTTTACCAGTTGCCCAATAATGTGCTGCAGCAGCTTCAAATAAATGACCACTATTATATAATTCATGACTGCTGATTTCATTTTCCCATCTTGTTTTGGAAGGTTTTACCCACCAAGCAGGTGGCTTTTCACGATTAATTGTAAACCATGTTGTAATATATCCATCTTCTTCCTGACCAACTTTAATTATAGCAATTATAGAATCTAAATATGCATCTAAATCTTTGTCATACTTATTCATTAAAGAATACGAAGCACCTTCAATAATTTTATATAAATCTGTATCATCAAAAGGCATTTTACCCTTATATGTTCCTTTCTTTTTACCACCTGCAACTAAAAAGTTTTCTATGCGTCCTTCTTTATCACATTTGTCAAATGCATATTTTATAGTAGTATCTTGAATAACTCTAATTTTAGGCAACCAGAAATTATCATGAAGAACAATATTTTTAATATTAACAGGTAATATCGGATAGTGCAAATATTTTGAATAATCCTGAGAAAAAATTAATGATGTTGAAATAACAAATAATGATAATAATTTTTTCATTTCATATCTTGTCTCATTTATAGTTTTTAATTTCATTTGTAAAAGTCTTTTTACAGGATTTAAGAAGAACTGATTTGTAAGATAGCTTACATAAATTTTTCTAAGAACTATTTATACTGGGCACAAAAAATACGAGGATAAAAAAAAGAACAATTTGCGACTTTAAAAAGACTGTATTGGTTCAATCAAACTCTCATTTACGAAAATAGATATACAGATAATTAAACATATATTTAATACAACAAATAATAATAACTTCTAAAAATAGATTTCGAATTGACTTTTATTTTCGCTGCTATATGAAATCCAGCAAGAATTTATTTAATAATCAATGGATTTCTGTATACACAAAAATTAATACATTAAATTTTTCAGAAGTCTCAATTAATTATTTTTTATTTTTTCATTCTTACTTCATCACGAATATCGAGCAATTCTTTCATTACATTGAACAATGAGCCATTCCAATTTTTAGTACCAAAGGCATCGTGAAGTTGACGATATAATGCATAAAGTTTTTTATAAGTTTTATGATATTCTTCATTTGGGTAATAAGTTTTACTTAAACTGGTCATTGCTGCTTGAGCATCTTTTACAGAATCATATCCGCCATTTTGTTTTCCGGCAGCCACAGCAGCAAAAATTGCTGCGCCTAATGCAGGAGTTTGTTCGCTCTTAGAAATTTTCATTGGTCTTCCAATTACATCTGCATAAATCTGCATCATTAATGGATTTTTAACTGCAAGACCACCACAATTAACTACATCCTTAATTTTAACCCCATATTCTTCAATTCTATCAATTATAGTTAAAGCACCAAAGGCAGTAGCTTCAATTAATGCACGGTAAATTTCATGTGGTGTAGTATGTAGTGTTTGACCAATTAACAATCCTGATAAACGTACATCAACAAGAATCGTTCTATTCCCATTATTCCAATCAAGAGCTAATAAACCAGATTCACCGGGTAATAATTCCGAGGCAGCTTTTTCGAGATTAATAAATTTTTCTTCAACTGATGAACCATATTTTTCTGGAGTAAGATAATTTACGAACCACAACAAAATATCACCTACTGCAGATTGACCTGCTTCAATTCCATAATAACCATTCATAACAGAACCATCAACAATACCACACACACCTTCAATATCTTTAAGCGGTTTTTGATTATTCCATACCATGATATCGCAAGTACTTGTGCCGATTATTTTTACCATTGTTTCTTCAGTAATTCCAGCTCCAACTGCTCCCATATGAGCATCGAAAGCTCCAACTGCAACTGCAACATTTTCAGATAATCCTAATTTTTCAGCCCATTCTTTAGAAAGATTACCTGCTAAGTTTTCTGCACTGTATGTGTTTTCGTATAATCTATCACGCAGTTGTTCCAAGCCGGGAGAAAGTGATGTTAAAAATTCTTTATCAGGTAATCCGCCCCATTGCAAATTATACATTGCTTTATGACCAGCAGCACAAATACTTCTTTTAATTTCTGCAGGTTTCGTTTTACCAATTAAAACAGCAGGAATCCAATCACAAATTTCTACCCAGCTATATGTTTCATTGAATAATTCAGGGTCAACATTTTTGCAATGAAGAATTTTGCTCCAGAACCATTCCGAGGAATATTTACCACCAATCTTTGATAAATATTGAGGACGAATTTTTGATGCTAATTCTGTAATTTGTTCTGCTTCCTGAAAACTGGTATGGTCTTTCCACAACCAGACCATTGCATTTGGATTATCATTGTATTTTTCTTTGAAACACATTGGCAGTCCATTTTCATCAATTGGCATAGGACTACTGCCCGTTGTATCAATACCAATTCCTATAACATCATTATTATTAAAATCAGGTTCAATTTCTTTTGATTTCTTTAATGCTTCTTTAATTGTAGATTCAATGCCTAGTAAATAATCTGCTGGATTTTGTCTTGCAAGATTGGGGTTATCAGAATCAATGATAACCCCATCTTTTCCAGATGGATATGGAAATACATGACTTGCAATTTCTTTTCCATCAGAAACTCTAACTACTAAGGAACGGCATGAGTTTGTGCCGAAGTCAAGACCAATAACATATTTGCTCATATCAACCTCTCAAAAAATTAACCTGTAAAGTAGATATAAGCCATAAGTATGAAAATAATTACTAATGAAGAGAAAATAACATCCCATTTATTCCAGCTTGCTCTTGATTCTTTACGATGTTCTTCTGTAACTGTTTGATATGTTAATCCTGTTATTTTATCATACGATGGTTCTTCTGTAGCATAGCTTACTGCTACCATTACAATTAGACTTATCAAAAAGATCAATAAGCTGTAATATTGGAAATAAATATTATTGACAATCCAAAGGAATGAACCTTCGGAGTAATGAAATCCTTTAATTAATTTGACTGGAGTATCTACAGCGAGTCTAAAAATACCTAATGCAAAACCTGTATAAAGAGCAGCCAGACAACCCTTTGCATTTAATCTTTTATGAAATACTCCTGCAAAGAATACAACAAAAATTGGAGGAGCTAAATAAGCTTGAACACCTTGCAGATAATCATAAAGACCTTTACCACCACGAATAACAGGCAACCATAATAATCCAATTAAAACCATCACAGCAGTAGCAACTCTTCCAACCCATACCAATCTTTCCTGAGAAGCATTCGGATGAAGTCGAGAATAAAAGTCAATAGTAAATAAAGTTGAACTCGCATTAAAAGCTCCAGCAAGAGAACTCATTAATGCTGCTAGTAGACCTGCAACTACAATCCCTCTTATACCAATTGGTAAAACAGTAGCAACCATTAACGGGAATGCTTGCTGAGCGTTATCCCGAATAATATTTCCATTAGCATCGAGTAAAGTTTGTTGAATTGAAGGAATCTTTCCACTAACTGCAAGGCCATAGCAAATTATACCAGGGATAATAAATATAAATACAGGTAATAATTTAAAAAATGCAGCTGCAATAGTACCGCGGCGAGCTTGAGTTTCATTTGGTGCTGCTAATACTCTTTGAACAATATACTGGTCTGTAGTCCAGTACCACAAACCAATAATTGGAGCACAAAATAACATTCCAACCCAGGGATAATTATCATTAAAATACCATGCCATTTTACCTGCTTCTTTTACAGGTGCCCAGGTTCCTTCAACGCCATGTGGAACAAGCGGTTTCCATAGATTGAACATTTCTGGAGAAACAATTGCTCTAAGTTCACTCCAGCCACCAATTGCTTGCAGACCAAAAAATGTAACTAATGCAGAGCCAATAATTAAAATGATAGTTTGTAATGCTTCAGTATAAGCAACCGCACTCATTCCACCAAGAATTGTGTAAATTCCAGTTACAATAATTACAAGTATTGAACCTATCCAGAAACTATCCATTCCCATAAAATTTATATCTGGCAACAAGACAGCAAAAACAACTCCACCTGCAAAAACTCCAACTGCAATCTTAGTTAATATATATGCTACCAAAGAAATACCAGAAAGAACAATTCTTGCTTTGGGTGAAAATCTTTTTTCAAGAAATTCAGGCATAGTAAATACTTTTGACCTTAAATAAAAAGGAACCATAATCCATCCTAATATTAGCAAACACCAAGCATGCAATTCATAGTGAGCCATTGCAACTCCATCAGTAGCTCCTGAACCAGCCAATCCAACTAAATGTTCTGAACCGATATTAGAAGCAAAAATTGAAGCACCTACAATAAACCATCCTAAACTTCTTCCAGCTAAAAAATATCCATCAGAGGTTTTCTTTTGTCTTTTTATAACCCACCATGCAAGACCAAGAATTATCGCGAAATAACCGGCTATAACAAGCCAGTCAATTGTGCTGAGTACTCCCATATTTGACCTCTTTTATTTTGATGTGATTATTTAACTAAAAATCGATATATAGTTTTTTGTGTATATTTTTCACCAGGTTTTAAAACTACAGATGGAAAATTTGGATGATTCGGTGAATCAGGAAAATGTTGTGTTTCAAGACATAATCCTGTTCTAAAATCATAAGTTACACCCTTTTTCCCTTTAATTGAACTATTAAGAAAATTACCAGAATAAAATTGAATTCCAGGTTGGTCTGTTAATACTTCCATAGCTCTGCCGCTTATTGGTTCAAATAATTCTGCAACCTTTCTTACTTTGCCATTAAAATTATTTAATACCCAGTTATGGTCATATCCTTTTCCAAAAATTAACTGTTGATGTTGTTGATTAATTCTTTCACCAATTTTATGAAAAGTTTTAAAATCAAATGGAGTACCTTCTACTTTCATTAATTCACCAGTTGGAATTAACTGGTCATTGACAGGAGTTAGATAATCAGCGTCTATAAACAATTCATGATTTAGAATTGTATTTTCAAATGAGCCGCTCAAATTAAAATATGAATGATGTGTTGGATTTACAATAGTCGGTTTATCAGTTGTTGCAGTGTAATCTATAATGATTTCATTATTGTCATTAAGAGTATAAATAACTTCTATTGTTAAATTACCCGGATATCCCTGTTCACCATCTTTACTATGATATGTAAGCTTTAAAGATTGCGAGCTATCAGTTGTTATAGGTTCAGCTTCCCATAAAACTTTATTAAAACCTGTTGTCCCTCCGTGCAAATGATTTACACCATCATTAATTGTTAACTGATATTCAACATCATCTAATTTAAATTTCCCTTTATTAATTCTATTTCCAAATCTACCTACAATACATCCGAAGTAAGATTTTCCATTAATATAATCTTCAAGATTATCATAACCCATTACAATATCGTCGAACTTATTGTTCTTATCAGGTGCAGTTAATGATACAATCGTAGCTCCATAATTAATAATTTTTGCTTCCATTCCATTCTTGTTTGTAAGAGTGTAAACAAAAACTTGTTCACCGGTTGGAAGTGTACCAAACAATTTTTTGTCAATCATTTTTTCCCTCGTGTTACTTGTTTGACATGAATATAAAAAAGTCACAATTAATACCGTGCTGATAATTTTCTTAATCATTTTATTAATTCCCTTTTAATTAATTAAATGATATAAATGATATATTAGATAAGAATCATAAAGAAACCAAATTGCGACTTTTAATAACCAATTTACGAAATTATTTGTAAACATTAACAATAAATTTCAAAAGTAGTCAATAGAATATTATGACAAAAATAATTTAGTCATTTAACACTAAGCAATTTTTTTTATTGATGTAATAAATTACAAATTAATGATTAAAAACTTTTGAGACTAAATTTTACTTGGGAGTAAATTTAAGTAGAAATAACTAACATGATTTTAAAAATAAGAACTATTAAATGCATTACTTTGCAAATTCATTTTTTAGGTTTAGGATAACCTCTTTCTATTGGGAGAGAAAAATTTCTTGACCATTCATTCCATGAGCCTAAGTAATTTTTTACATTTTTAATTCCAGCGAGCTTCATAGCAATAAACATATTTGAAGTTCTTGCCCCTTTGAAACAATAAATATAAACTGTACTTTCTTCAATAATTCCTGACTTTAAAAAAATTTCTTTCAATTCATCTGGTTCTTTGAAATAAGCAACATAATTTTTATGATACATCGTCTGATACCATTCAATCCATTTAGCTCCTGGAATTCTGCCTTTCCTTGGAGCAAAATCAGGACCATATGGCGAAGAACTTGTGCCTACCCATTCTGCATGGTCACGGCAATCTAATTTTATTATATCTGGATTTGTCAATGATTCTAACATTTCTTCCTGAGTAACGATAATAGAATTATCAATACTTATATTGAAAATTTTTTCTTCAACATTAGGAATTTGTCGTGTAACAGGAAGATTTTTTGCAATCCATGCTTGATATCCGCCATGTAATACTTTTACATTTTTATGTCCAAGATGTTTTAACAAAAAATAACCTCTGCAAGATCTTCCATATCCATTATCCATTGCATCTTCATAAACAATTACTCTTTCACTTCCATCAATACCAGCTTTACCAAAAAGTTCGGTGAATTTCTTTCTCATTGCATCATATCCACCATTCTCTTTTGTGGATAGATAAGTAAATATTTCATAAATATTAATTGCACCTGGTATGTGGTCGACGAGATAATCTTCAGGTTCTCTTGTATCAATTATTACTAAATCTTTACTACCTAATATTTCAAATAATTCTTCAACTTCGATTAAATATTGTTTTTTTATTTCAGATTCCAATTTAATCTCTCAATTAATAAGGGAGTAGATTTTTTATAAAATTATCGGAAGTTTAATTGAAGATTTTAGTCGGGATTATTTTTTTGTTTTTGATAATGTCTTTCAATTAGATTATTCAAAACTTCCTGCAGTTCAATATTTTCTTCGACAAGCATTACTAAGAGATGATAAATTAAATCTGATATTTCATTTATAATTTCATTTCTGTCCTTATTCTTTGCAGCAATAATTGTTTCAACAGCTTCTTCGCCAACTTTTTGAATTATTCTGTTCAAACCGCTCTGGAATAATTTAGTGGTATAAGAACCTTCCGGTAATTTTTCTTTTCTTTCTTTAATTAATTCGAAAAGATATTCAAGAAATTTTGTATTTAATTTTTCATTGCCAAAACATGAATAATTTCCAAGATGGCATGTTGGTCCATCAGGCTTAGTAATTATTAAAAGTGTATCATTATCGCAATCTGTTTTGATATCAATTAAATGCAAATAATTTTTTGATGTTTCTCCTTTAGTCCATAATGTTTTTCTTGTTCTGCTATAAAATGTTACAAGTTTTGTATCAATAGTTTTTTCAAGAGCTTCCTGATTCATATATCCAAGCATTAAAACCTGACCGGTAAAATTATCTACAACAATTGCAGGAACAAGTCCAGAATTCTTTGAGAAATCAATCGAGTTTATTTCTATCATAATCTTATATTTATATTATTTTCTTTAAGATAATTTTTTAGTTCATTAATTCTTAATTCTCCATAGTGAAATAAACCTGCAGCGAGACATGCATCAACATTTGCAATTTTAAATGCATCAAGAAAATGTTCTTTTGACCCTGCACCTCCGCTTGCAATTACAGGAATTGTAACTGAATCTACTACTTTTTTCAAAAACTCTATATCATATCCTTTGCGAGTTCCATCATGGTCCATCGAAGTCAATAAAATTTCTCCTGCTCCAAGTTCATTAACTCTCTTACACCATTGAAACCCTTCAAGCTGAGTTTCTTCTTTCCCACCTTTGATGAAAACTTTTTTAATTCCATTTACAACTTTAACATCAATTGCCGCAACAACAGCCTGCGAACCAAATTGTTTGGCAGCTTGAGTAATTAAATCTGGATTTCTTACAATTGATGAGTTGAGAGATACTTTATCAGCTCCTGCTTTTAATAATTCTTCAATATCTTTTAGAGAAGAAATTCCTCCACCGACAGTAAAAGGGATTCTCAAAACTTTTGCAACATCACGCACAAGTCCAATCAAAGTTTTCCTTTTTTCTTCTGTTGCAGTAATATCAAGAAACACAAGTTCATCTGCCCCTTCTTCATAATATCTTTGTGATAACTCAACTGCTGAACCTGCATCTTTCAAATTAACAAAATTGACTCCTTTGACAACTCTACCATCTTTCACATCAAGACACGGTATTATACGCTTAGCTACCAATTTTTATTAAATCCCCCAGTTTAATTTTATTTTCATAAATTGCTTTGCCTACAATTACTGCATATAAGTTTATGTTTGAGAGTATTAAAATATCGTGTAAAGAACCAATTCCACCAGAAGCAATTAAATTTATATCCGGGAATTGATTCAAAATTTTTTCATACAATTCTTTATTTGACCCGCTAAGTGTTCCATCACGACTTATATCTGTGCATAAAAATGTATTTATTCCTCGTTCAAAACAATATTGAATATGTTCGTAAATTGAGATGCCGCTATGTTGCGTCCATCCTTTAATAAGAATTTTTTCTTTATTTGAATCTATTGCAACAATAAATCTTTCTTTGCCAAACTTATCAATAATTTTTTCAAATTCTGTTTTATCAGTAATAGAAAGAGAACCAATAATTATTTTATCTACGCCAGCGCTTATCAATTGATTGACCTGTTCAACATTTCTTATTCCTCCGCCAAATTCAATTTTCAATTTTGTATTTTCTTTTATCTGTTGAATAATTGGAAGAATGCTAATTTTTCCATCAATAGAAGCTGCAAGGTCAACTATGTGAACCCATTTGAAACCTGCAGAATTATATCTTTCAGCAACTTTTAATGGTGTTGTATCATAGTAAGTTGCTTGATTAAAATCTCCCTTCGTGAGTCTAGCAACTTTATTGTTCAATATGTCAATAGCTGGTATGATTAACATTTTTCAATAAAATTCTTTAATACTTTTAATCCATTGCTTCCAGATTTTTCAGGGTGAAATTGAATACCATAAAAATTATCTTTTTCACAGGCAGCTGAGAAGTCAATATCATAATTTGATTTTGCAACTGTAAAATCATTTAATGGGACATAAAATGAATGAGCAAAATAAAAATATGAGTTGTTTTCTATTCCATCAAATAACTTGCTTTCTTTAATCACTTCAACTTTGTTCCAGCCCATATGTGGCACTTTAACTTTGGATGCATCAAACATTTCTGTGGTAGTATTTATTATTCCCAGGCAACTTACATTTCCTTCTTTTGATTTATCACATAATACTTGCATACCAAGACAAATTCCAAGCAAAGGTTTTTTAATTATTCGAAGCATTGTAAATAAATTTAGAAGATGCAATTTTTTTACAGCAAAAGATGCTTCACCAACTCCTGGAAAAATAATTTTTTCACATTTCAGCAAATCACTTTCTTTATTTGTTACAATGAAATCTGTTGTTATGTCGCTCAATGCATTAACTACAGATTGAATGTTACCAGCTCCATAATCAATTACAGCAATCATAATTTCCCTTTTGTTGATGGCAATAATCCTTTTGCTCTTGGGTCAATTCTGCAAGCTTCATTTAATGCTTTTGCAAACGCCTTAAATATCGATTCAATTTTATGATGGTCATTTTTTCCTTCTGCTTTAATATAAATATTTGCCATTAATCCAATTGTAAGACCGCGGAAAAATTCTTCTGTTAATTCTGTCGGAAACTCTCCAACTTTTTCTCTTTGAAATTTGCAATTAAAATTGAGAAAATTCCTCCCGCTTAGGTCAATTGCACATACTGCAACTGAATCATCCATTGGCAGCATAAATCCAAATCTTTTGATACCTTTTTTATCACCGAGTGCTTTTCTTAATGCTTCTCCCAGAGCAATTCCAGTATCTTCAATTGTATGATGTTCATCAATATTCAAATCTCCTTTTACCTCAACAGTTAAATTCAAATTTGCATGACGGGCAATTTGTTCAATCATATGATTGAAGAATCCAATTCCAGTTTCTATTTCAGCTTTTCCTTCGCCATCAAGTTCAAGTTTAATTGTGATATCTGTTTCTTTTGTTTTCCTTTTTATCTCGGCAGAACGCAAGTTCTTAATTATTCTATCGACCGCCTCTTCAATATTTTTTATTTTGTTTTTAGAAATTACAATTTTGTTATCGGAAGATTTTCCTTTAATTCTAATTTCAAGATAGTCACTGTTCTTTTTCGCAGGATTAATTTTAATTCCTTCCAGTTTTAAAATGTCCAAAACTGTTCTATCAATTTTATCTTTATC
>JARYLX010000329.1 GCA_029907415.1 Melioribacter sp. | reverse complement strand
TAAATGAGCGGGAAAGTTCTTCCAAATGAAATAAGGAGAAAGAAAACTACAACAATTCCGAAAAATTGAATTATTGGTTCTTTCCATCTAATAATTAAAGTGAAAATTGCAAGAGCAAAAATTATTACTCCCATATACATTGCAGTATCTACAAAAGGCATTTGACCGAAGTAAGTATTTACTTCAACGGGTTGATTGTTTGTAAGCGGCCCTTGATAAGTAGATTTTCCAAATCCATAATAAGATGGTATAATGAATGTCAACACTTCACCTGGAGAGAATGACCAGTTTGTTGCATATTCATATGAATCACTTGCTGAACCTGCCAATTGATTTTGTTTTTCCAGTATACTTTTCGTTCCTCTTGTTGAGTATGGATTGTACTCATAAATTTGACCATAAGTATCGTAAGACATTATTACAGCAATGGCTGCTGCAAAAATTGAAATCAGAAGTGATTTTAATAATTGCTTTTGTAAGAATTTATCTTTTTTAATAAATGAATAAGCAAAGAAGTAAATAAAATATACTAACCCAACTAAACCAAAATAAAATACAATTTGAACATGAGCACCAAAGACTAAATAGTGAAGTCCAATTACAAACAATAAAATATCAATCAATTTAATTTCTTTTTGAAACTTGAAGAGCATCATTAATATAAAAGGGAAAATAGAAAGAGACATAAGTTTGGTTGTATGACCAATAAAAAATAAAACAATAATTCCTGTGCTGAATGCAGTTGCCGTAGCTACTAGAAAACTTATACCTCTTGAAGCACCAAAACTTCTCATAAAGAAAAAAGCAGTAAAAGCGAGAATTAATAAATTAAATGTGTAAACAGCATTATAATTTTTGAAAGCAGCAGAATAAATTCTTGAAGCATAAGAGTAAAGCATTGCTGTTAAATCATAATATCTTGGTGACATTGAAGTAACCACAGCCGGCATGCCGCAGAAAATATGTGGATTCCAGAGCGACACTCCTTCCCTGTCTTTCAATGCATATTGACGCATGCTTTTTACCTGTATTAAATCACCTGAAGATGTGGTTTTATCTCCAAACATAATTGGCGAAAAAAAGATGAGCATCAAAAGTACAATTATTAATAAGAGCAATGCAGTGTGATATTTTTCCGGAATTAAATTTTCAATGGAAAAGCCTAATTCCTTTTTTTGAGACTGAGCCAAAGTTCCCTTTTTGTACTTACTCATTTATGCACCATTTTTTATAATAATTTTTAATGAATTTAATTTATTTAATAGTTTTTGATATTAAAAACCAAAAAAACTTTGTGTGAAATAATTTTACCACAAAGTTCACTAAGTTTTTCATAAAGTTGCACAAAGGATAAAGCTTTGTGTCTCTTTGTGCTGTACTATGTGTCCTTCGTGGTTAAACAATATCAAAAATTTATAATATTTTTTCTTTGCGGTTCTCTGTGTAAATTTTTCTAACACGGAGTTCCACAGAGGTTTTCACGTAGAACCACGGAGATATACTAAATTTTATTTCTCGCATAAACTTTAAAATATTTTTATATTTTTTAAAATAGTGCAGTTATTACTCGTTCAAAATTGCTTTGGCATAATTTTCCCAGCTTAATTTTTTTGCCTGCTCTTCAATTCTTCCACGAGGAATTGGATTATTTAAGAAGTCTTTCATTGTCTGATACATCGATTCAACATTATTTGGCTCGGCAAGATAACCATTGTAACCGTGTTTTATTGTTTCCGGGAAATGGCCAACTGCAGTTGCAATAGTTGGCAATTTGAAATTATAAGCCATTGATTCAACACCTGATGGAGTCGCAACTTCATAAAACAAAACATTGCAATCAGCAACTTGAAAATATTTATGCACTTCTTCATTTGGGACATAACGATTGATAACAACAACTTTATCACGAATTCCTAATTCATCTATTAAATCAAGAGGTCGATAGTCACTTTCATCTTCTGTTTCTTTTGTTAATAATTTTTTAATAAATCCAAAAATTGATTTTTTAATTTTGGTGGACAATTTTTTATTATCCAATGTTTGCCAGAAGGATTCTCCAACAATTAAAAGTGAAACATCATCTCTTTCTTTTGCTAATTTTGCAAAAGCTCGAATTACATTATGTAATCCTTTATATTTTCTTATAAATCCAAAGAACAAGAAAACATATTTTCTTAATCCCAACTCCTGTCTGACTTTTTCCCTATCTACATTCATATTCGGTGTAAACATATCATAAACTGGATGATAGAGTTTAATGACCTGTTTTTCACCCGAAGAAGAAATTTTTTTATAGTCTTCTCTAATTTGATTTTCGTACAAAATAAATTTTTGCTTTGGAAATACTTCCTTTAATTCCTCAAAGGTTTTGAATGAATGGACTATAAAAGTATGAGGTTTTGACAATGCATATTTTAAAAATATTGAATCAATTATACTTCTTTCTTTTTGTGACACAACATGTAAATCAAAAATAATTTCACATGAACAACATTTCTTCAGTCTTTTAGCAATATAACCCATTGGCAAACCTTGAATGGCAATAGCCCATTGAAAAACAACAATATCGGGATTAAAATCTTTAATTACACGAACAGTATTTCTCCATGAAAATGGATTATTATAATTAGTTACATAATGAACTTTTACTGGAGTGCCTTCAAGAAAGTTTTTTTGGCTTGAGTGGTCAATAAAATCTCTTGGAATAATTGATGGATATTGATTAGTCCATGATACTATATGAACCTCTGCTTCTAATTTGCTCAGTGCTCTTGCAAGTGACGATGTGTAATTTGCAATTCCACCTTTAAATTGCGGACCTGGACCAAAGATTACAATTTTTTTCATGATTTTTCTTTGACAGTTCCGGGGAACAGAGCTTTAATTAAAAATTTCTTTATGAAACTTTCAGATCTTATTGCTGTAAGATTATACGAAGCAGGGGTCAGGTATGTGTTCGGTATACCGGGCAGTGCTTCAATACCTTATATTGAATCATTCGGCAGGCATGGAATAAAGTTTATACTTGTCTCACATGAATCTTCAGCCGGCATAATGGCTTCTGTAACAGGCAGGATTACAGGTA
>JARYLX010000328.1 GCA_029907415.1 Melioribacter sp. | reverse complement strand
ATGGTGAAATATGGAGTGCTGATTGCAAAAATAGTGAGATTAATCCCGGAGAAAAAGTTAAGGTAATAGAAAGAGTAGACTTAAAACTTATTGTTGAAAAAGTAAATGAATAGTTCCTTATTAGATTTATAAATTAAACAGGAGAATTGAAATGGGAGCCGAAAATATTACCGTTACATTTATTATAATATTATTTGTAATAATAATTCTTGCTAGTGCAATAAGAATTTTGAGAGAATATGAACGCGGCGTCATCTTTCGATTGGGAAGATTAATTCCAACAAAAGGGCCCGGTTTAATCTTTCTAATACCTATCGTTGATAGAATGGTTAGAGTAAGTTTAAGAGTTGTTGCAATGGAAGTGCCGCCGCAGGATGTAATTACAAAAGATAACATTTCAATTAAAGTTAGTGCTGTGGTTTACTTTAGAGTTATAGATGCTGCAAAAGCTGTTGTTGAAGTAGAAAATTATCTGTATGCAACTTCTCAACTTGCACAAACAACTCTAAGAAGTATGCTTGGACAATCTGAACTTGATGAGCTTTTAACAGAAAGAGAAAAAATCAATAGACATCTTCAAGAAACTATTGATACTCATACTGCACCGTGGGGCATAAAAGTTTCTCTTGTTGAAGTAAAGAATGTTGATTTGCCAGTTGAAATGCAGAGAGCAATAGCTCGACAGGCAGAAGCAGAAAGAGAACGACGTGCTAAAGTAATTCATGCTGAAGGTGAATATCAGGCATCGCAACGCCTTGCTGATGCATCAAAAATTATTAGCAGTTCACCTTATGCACTGCAGCTGAGATTCTTACAAACATTGGTCGAAGTTGCAGCTGAAAAAAATTCTACTACTATTTTTCCTGTTCCGATTGACTTATTCAAACCATTTTTTGAATTAATGGAAAAAGCTAAAAAAGAAGAAAAATAATTTTATAAAAAATGTTTAAGGAAAAATATTCACGTCGTAATTTTATAAAAACAAATTTCTATCTTGGAGGAGCTCTTGCTTTTATTTCTTTTTTGCCGGAAGATTTATTTGCTTTTATTAATGAAAAATTTCAATCAGATTATAAAAAAGAACTTTACAAATATGCACCTATAGCTCGATACTGGGTTTCTACAGAATCAAAAAATGTCAATTGTCAAATTTGTCACACGCCTTCTCAAATTTCAGGAATAAATCAATTTGAACACAAAGAAACAATTATCAAATGCCAGCTTTGTGCACAAGGATGTGTTATTAAAGAAGGTGAGCGAGGCAAATGTCGTGCAAGAATGAATATTGATGGAAAACTCAAAAGTCTTGTTTATGGAAGACCTGTTTCAATTCATGTTGACCCAATAGAGAAAAAACCTTTTTATCATTTTCTGCCGGGCAGTCAGGCATTCTCTCTTGCAACTGCAGGCTGTCCTTTGGCATGTCAATTCTGTCAAAACTGGGAAATATCTCAAGCAAAACCGGAAGACTTTCAGGTTGAATACATTTCACCCGAAAAAATTGTCGCTGCTTCATTTTCTCAAAATGTACCTGTAATTGCTTTTACTTATAATGAACCAACTGTTTTCACAGAATATTTAATTGATATTGCAAAACTTGCAAAGAGAAAAAATATTAGGAGTGTTTTAATTAGTTGTGGATTTATGAATGAAGAACCGCTCAAAGAGATGTGCGAAGTTCTTGATGCAATTAAAATTGACCTCAAAGGTTTCAGCGAAGAATTTTATAGAAAAGTATCGGCTGCAGAATTAAAACCAGTTCTAAAAAGCATAAAACAAATTTCAAAAACTGGAACACATCTTGAAATTGTAAATCTTGTTGTTCCTACACTGAATGATTCAGATAAAATGCTAAACGACCTTTCAAGCTGGATTGTAAACGAAGTAGGTCCGGATGTCCCTGTTCATTTTACAAGATTTCATCCTGATTACAAATTACTAAACCTCCCTCCTACACCAATTTCAACACTTGAAAAGGCAAGAGATATTGCATTGTCTAAAGGAATTCATTATGCGTTTATTGGAAATGTGCCGGGACATCCGGGCAATTCAACATACTGTCCAAAATGTGGAAAAGTTGTAATAAAAAGAACAGGAATGTTTACAACAGAAATTCATTTAAAAAATGGGAAATGCGAATACTGTGGACAAATAATTGCAGGTGTATGGAAATAATTATTTTAATTTATGATTGACAAAGGAAGAAAAAAATGAAAAAGTTTTTATACCTCCTGCTTTTTACAATAACATTTTTTTCTTGCAAGGCAGAAAAAAATTCCGGCAGTATTACTGATTCAACTCGTTATCCTGTTTTTGCCGGACAATTTTATTCTGCCGACTCAATCATCTTAAAGAAACAAATAGAAATTTTTTTAGAGAATGCAAAAACAAAAACTGCAGACAGCATAATTGCAATCATTGTTCCTCATGCTGGTTATATTTATTCAGGTCAAATTGCTGCAGATGCTTTCAATCAAGTTAAAAATGAAAAGTTCGATTTAATTGTAATACTTGGAACAAATCATACAACACCAAATTTCTACGGGATTTCTATTTATCCAAATGGTTCTTTTTCTACACCAATTGGTTCACTCAAAATTGATAATAAAACTGCAGAAGAATTATTAAAAAAAGATATTGATGTTACTACTAATCTTACTGTTCATGCAAAAGAGCATTCAATTGAAGTTCAACTGCCTTTTATAAAATATTTATTCCCTGATACAAAAATTCTTCCTGTGATTGTTGGTTCATCGGATATTAATTTATGCAACCGATTTGGAAAAGCTCTCGCTGAGATTTTACAAAATAAAAAATCACTAATAGTTGTTAGTTCTGACTTTTCCCACTATCCAAATTTTGATGATGCCATTAAAGTTGACAATATTACACTCAAATCAATCACAGAATTAAATCCTGAAAAAATTAAAAATGTCTTAAACAAACAATTGCAAAAAGGTATAGCACAACTTGTAACATGTGCCTGCGGCGAAGCTCCAATTATAGCCGGAATTTGCACAGCAAATGAACTTGGGGCTAAAAGTGCAAAAATAATCAGCTATTGTAATTCAGGATACAATCCTGTG
>JARYLX010000327.1 GCA_029907415.1 Melioribacter sp. | reverse complement strand
ACTTTTCCGCTATACAGCACAGACTCGATCTGTTCCCGTCGAATTTTCTTATCTGACGCACTTTGCTCAAGCACAGCAATTTTATTTTTTGCTTCAACAAATTTTTTTATAACATCATACGGGTCAAGTTCTAATGTTTGTGCATATTCTTTAATGAATGCCTTTACATAAATTTCCGGTAAAAAATTAAAATCACCCTCTTCAATTTTTTGAAGGAATTTAATATCAATTTTTGTGTGATTTGAAATTTGTTGTAGCGAAATTCCCTTTTCTACACGAATAAATTTAAGTTCTTCTGCAAATTTAATTAAGGCTTCGGAAGCCATAATATTTCTCTATTAAATTAATCGAATTAATTTCGCTGCAAACGAACCATCTACACCATGAATATGGGGATAAGTTTGTATGCATCCATTTTCATCAACAAGTTCTTTCGAGAACATTTCAGATGCATCAATGAGTTTGAAATTCGTATTCTCAGAGATAAATCTTTTTATTACTTCAAAGTTTTCTTCAGGTTCTGTTGTGCATGTACTATAGACCAAAGCTCCGCCTACTTTCAACATTGAAGCACCTTTTTTCAACAAATCGTATTGAATATTAACAATTTTTCTGATATCTCCCAAGTCTTTTTTCCACTTTAAGTCTGGCTTTTTAGTTAAAGTACCCAATCCAGAACATGGAGCATCAATTAAAACTCGGTCAAAACCAATTTCATCATTGTATGCCATTGCATCAATAGGAATAGTTTTAACATTAGTTACTTTGAGACGAGATAAATTCTTTTCAAGAATTCTTAATCGGCTGTCAAATCTATCCAGTGCAATAATTTCTCCCTGATTGTTCATCAAATCTGCAATAAATGCTGTTTTACCACCCGGAGCAGAACATAAATCAAGTACTCTCATTTCTGGTTTTACATCAAGTAATTTAACAGGTAAACCTGTGCTTTCATCCTGAATTGAAAAATATCCCTTTTGAAAATATTCCCAATCAGTAATATTTGTTAAATTATTAAGGCGAATAAATTCCGGAAGAATTTTGCTTTCAGTGTATTTTAATTCTACAGAATCGAGCAGAGATTTTAATTCCTCCTTGTTAGTTACAAGATTATTTACTCTAAGTGTCATCACTGGTTTACTATTGTTAGCTATCAAGAGCTTTTCAGTTGCTTCTCTTCCAAAACGTTTTAACCAGCGTTTAACCATCCATGTTGGATGAGAATAATATGCACTTAAATAAGCAACCAAATCTTCATCAGGATTTGGATAACGAATTGATTCTTTATTTCGAATTATATTTCTTAACACTGCATTAGCAAGGTCTGCATATTTTTGTCCTTGAAGTTTTTTAACAAATTCTACTGCTTCGTTAACAGCAGCATAATCTGGAACTTTATCCAAAAATAATATTTGATAAAGAGCAACTCTTAGTGCATTTTTAACATTTGGGACACATTTAGAAAATTGTCCTTTATAAAAACCATTAAGAATCCAGTCAAGTCTTCCCATCCATCTCATAACGCCATGAACTATTTCAAATAATAATGCTTTGTCAATTCCACTCAGATTAGAATTTTTCAACTCAATTTCGAGTAATTTATCAAGGTAAGCATCGGTTCTATCAACACGATTTAAGATTTTAACAGCATAACCTCTTACTCCTTGATACAAGTTCATTCCTGATAATTCTGTTGAAATTAATTGGCTCATAACTGAATGTTAATAAGTTATTAAAAATAGGCAGGTTTAAAATAATAAAGGGGCTGTCAATTTACAGCCCCCAAAATTTTCATTAAATAAATAATTAAGCTTCTTTCAAGCCATATTTTTTCTTAAACTTTTCTACTCTTCCAGTTGAATCAACAATTTTTTGTTTACCAGTAAAAAATGGATGACATTGAGAGCAGATTTCAAGTTTAATACTGCTTACAGTTGAACGTGTAACAAAAGAATTGCCACACACACATGTTACTTCGCATCTTCTATAAGTTGGATGAATACCTTTTTTCATTTCGCAAGTTTTCCTTAAAATTTACGGTTACAAAATTAAGCACGAACGCTCAAAAAAACAAATAAATGAAATTTTAATTTGATATTAAATTAAACTTATCTAATTCTTCTTAATGAATCTTTTTTAGCTTCTGCTTTTTTTATAGAATCAATCATTTTACGATACTTTTCAAGTGATTTTTTATCCAGTGGTTGAGGCAGTAAAAACCCATCAAAATCAAATTCTTCATCGCCACTTCTAACAATATTTCCTCTCTGTAAATTATTTTCACTGGGATTTTGACCAGACAAATATTCATCCAAAGCAACAGACCTGTTCCTGTTTATAGGATATTTAAACTTTGGATTTACCGAGGGATTTGCTTCTGAAAGTGGATTTTCTGCTAAAGCATTTTCTTTATTTATTTTTTTCTTAGGTTTAATAATAGTTTCTGCATTTGAAGAAAAAACTTGAGAACTATTTATTGTGTCGTTCTCAGAAATTTTGGGAGGGTCAACCATTAAAGGATTATCAATTTTTTGTTCTGTTGCAGGCAAGAACAATACAAACAGAATAATAATTGAAACAATTGCAGACGGGATAACAAATTTAATAATGCCAAATTGTGGTTTCTCTTCCGTCAAATTACCGAAGTTTTGATTTTGAATACGTATCATCAAATTGTATTCAAAATTTTCTTCGGTTTTAATTTTCGGGAGTTCTTTTAAATCACTTATTAATTTTGAAAATTTGATTTCATCATCATTGTAGCTGTTAATTCCCATAGGCTTACTCGTCATAAATATTTTTTAATAACTTTTGTAGTTGAGTTCTTCCACGATTAATTCTTGATTTTACAGTACCCAGAGAAACTTTTGTAATATCTGCAATTTCCTCATAAGAAAGACCTTGAATGTCTCTAAGAATTACCATTTCTCTATAAACTGGTTTAATCTTCATTAGTGCACGCTGTATAATGTCGTGCTTAATATTGCTGTCAGTAGCTCTGTCAGGAGCAACAAACGACTTATCTTCGACCTGTATTTGTTTTTCATCTTCAGTTGGACTTAGGGACAATATACTTCTTCTTCGCCGTCTTTTCAATTCATTTTTAG
>JARYLX010000326.1 GCA_029907415.1 Melioribacter sp. | reverse complement strand
TGATGAACTTATATTGAAAGATAAGGTCAAATTTATGAAGAAAGATGAAAGCGGATATAATTTTTATGATAAAGATTATGAAATGAAAGTATTATTTATTAAAGAATTAATACCAATTGAGTTATCAACTCAAAAGAAAGAAAAAAATTTTATTAAGCATGAATTTTTAATTGATAAAATAAAAGACCAACCAGAAAAGGAAATTATATCTGCCACAAAAATTTCAATGTATAATCAATGTCCAGTAAAATATGAACTGACATACGAACTTGGATACACAACGATTTATGATATGATAAAAAAATACAGGAACCAGTACGAATTTAATTTAAAAGAAGATTATGAAATGAAATTTTATTCTGATGTTAAAGGAAAAATAATTCATTCAGTATTAAAAGAAAATCCTGCAATAGATAATCTTGAAAATCTTATAGAAAAAGCGATTGGTGAAGAGTCAATTAAGGAAGAAGAATTAAAGATTAAGTTGAAAGATAAATTATTAGAGGAGCTAAAAAAATTTTGCTCTTCAAATGAATATAAAAATCTGTTAAATTCTAAATCAAAAAATGAAATTGAAATTTATTGCGAAGAAGGGAAACATTATCTCTATGGAATCATTGACAAATTAATTTTTGAAAATGATAAATTGATAATAGTTGATTATAAAACAGATAGTATCAAAAAAGAAGAAATTAATAATCGAGCTGAAGAATATTTCATTCAGCTGAAGTATTATGCTTACATTTTGAAAAAATATTTTACGGAATATGATAAATTTGTTATGAAAATAATTTTTATAAATTATCCTGATGATTTTGTTCAAAAAGAAATATGTGATGAAGAACTAAAATTATTCGGCATAGAATTAAATGAATTTATTGACAGGATGATAACAGGAAATTTTAATCCAAATCTAAATCACTGTAAAAAATGTCATTTCGCATTAGATGGGGAAAAATGTATAAAAAGCATTTCTTCAGAACTCTCTTAAAATATTTTTCAATTATTGTGTTTGTCTTTTTGTGGACATCCTGTTCAACCTGCAAATTCCCTCTCTATGAAATTCCACCAGACTGGAAAGATTTATCGAGAAGGGACAGCGTTATTAAATTATACTCAAAATATCTGAGTGGCAAAAAAATATTTTTAGACCCTGGACACGGAGGGGAAGACCGTAAAAATAAAAGCAGAAATGGTGAAATAATTGAAGCAGATGTAAATCTAAAAGTTGCATTATACTTAAAAGATTATTTAGAAAAAGCAGGGGCTATTGTTTTTATGTCTCGACAAAATGATGAAACAGTTCCACTAACATTAAGACCTGAACTTGCAAATAACAGTAATGCAGATTTATTTATCAGTATTCATCATAATGCACCTGCAAAATGGGAAGATGATTATACAAATTACACTTCAACTTATTATCATGCTAAGGAAGAAAATTATGAATTTGAACCTTGTGAGAAAGATTTGGCAAAATATATTCAGCGTGATTTATCATATGTTATGGGAAATCCCGGTGGATTAGGTTCTTTTGACGGCACTTATTCTGACTATAACATTTATCCCGGTGAAGGATTTTATGTATTAAGAAAAACAAAAATGCCCTCAGTTCTTGTTGAATGTGCATTTCATACAAGCAGATTAGAAATATTACGATTGAATGACGAAACTTTTAATCAAATTCAGGCATGGGGCATTTTCAGGGGTATTGCAAAATATTACAGAGCTGGAATACCACAAATCGAAATTATGATGGATAGTTTGTCTTACCAGAAAAATATTTTAAAAGTGGTTGTATCTTTAAGAGATTCAGCTCAAATAAATCCCAAATCAATTGCTGTATATTTTGATAAAAAGGAGATAGATTATTCATTCGATAAGCTGAATAACATTTTATCTTTTTCAGTTGAAGTAACTGAAAATAAAGAACATTTATTAAGAATTGTTTGTGCTAATAAAAATGGAAATCATTCTTTACCTTTTCATAAAAAAATATCAGTCAGAGAAAATGAGATTAATATTTATCCTTTTGAATAAAAAGTGATTACAGAAAATTTTTAAAAAAATTGAAGGAGCAATAAATGAAAATTTATTCCAAACAAGAATTGAACAATTATTTTTTATCACTTACTTATGATGATATAAGCTTAGTTCCAACAGAAATATCTCATGTAAAAACAAGATCAAGTATTAATACAAAGTCAAAATTTCTTGATATGGAATTGTCTCTGCCAATAATTTCAAGTCCAATGGATACAGTAACTGGAATTGAGATGGCAAAGGAATTATCAAATCAGGGTTGTCTTGGAATTGTTAATCGCTTTGATTCATCATTAAAGGAAATATTTAGTAACGGCAAAGTTGTTGAAGGAGTTAAAGCTGTATCAATCAGCTTAAATGCTGATGGAGAATTAATTGAAAAGATTGCAGAAAATAATTTAATTATATGCATTGATACTGCAAATGCCAATAATGCATTTGTTCTTAAAAAGTGTGAAGAAATTAAATCAAGGTATAATGTAAAAGTGATAGTTGGAAATATTGCTTCGGGTATAACCTTGAGAGATATATCAAATGCTGGTGCTGATGCAGTTCGAATTGGGATTGGAGGGGGAAGTGTATGTACTACTTCAATTCAAACAGGAATTGGAATTGGCCAGATTTCTTCATTGCTCGATGTTTATTTTGTAAGAGAAGAACAAAAAATAAAAATAGATTTAATTGCAGATGGAGGAATAAAAAATCCTGGCGACATTACAAAAGCATTAGCTTGCGGTGCTGATGCAGTTATGCTTGGAAGAATGCTTGCTGGCACTAAAGAGACTCCTGGTGAAGTTATAAAATACAATGACCAGCTCTGGAAAAAGTATCGAGGCTCAGCTTCTTTTGGAGTTAAAATGAAAAATGAATTTATTGAAGGTGAAGAAACATTAATTCCTTATAAAGGAACTGTTAAAAATGTCATTAATGCAATTTCGGATGGTTTGAGAAGTGCAATGAGTTATTTAAATTGCAACAGCATTGATGAATTAAAGAAAATAAATTCTTTTGCAGTGCTTAGCACTAGTTCTTACATAGAAAGATTGCCAAGAAAATAAAAAAGGATT
>JARYLX010000325.1 GCA_029907415.1 Melioribacter sp. | reverse complement strand
GCCTGGCCGGATCATCTTTACCGCCAATTCCCAATGGATGAACCTCGAGTCTTGGTTTTCCGGTACCAATCGTGGGACATATCTCGAGCATATGGGCGCCCAGGACTTTCATACCCGAAGGGTTCAGATGATAAGTGTAATCTTCCATAAATGATGTCCCGCCTTGAAGTCCAGCAGACATTACTTTCACAGCTCTTACTAATGCTGCAGTTTTCCAGTCGCCTTCTGCTCCAAATCCATAACCTTCTGCCATCAATCTTTGAACTGCAAGTCCAGGCAATTGTTTTAGCCCATGTAAATTTTCAAATGTTGTTGTGAATGCTTTAAAATTTCCATCCTTCAAAAAATTTCTTAAACCAATTTCAATCTTGGCAGCTTCTTTTAAGTTGGAATACTTCTTTCCATTGTTTTTTGCGTTTGGAGCAACTTCATATTTATCAAAATATTCTTCAATAAGTTTATCAATTTCATTTTCATTAACATTATTTACATATTGAACAAGATCACCTAAGCCATAGCCATTTACAGAATAGCCGAAACGAATTTGAGCTTCTACTTTATCTCCTTCAGTTACAGCAACCTCACGCATATTATCACCAAAGCGAGCTATTTTTGCACCTTGAGCATCCTGCCATGCTGCAGCAGCTCTCATCCAAATAGAAAGTTTTTTCTGAACAGATTCATTCTGCCAATGACCTACAATTACTTTTCTTTTCTTTTTCATTCTTGAACAAATAAAACCAAATTCTCTATCGCCATGAGCAGATTGATTGAGATTCATAAAATCCATATCAATTGAATCCCATGGAATGTCTCGATTAAATTGAGTATGCAGATGAACAAAAGGTTTTATTAAAACATTTAATCCGCCAATCCACATTTTAGCTGGAGAGAATGTATGCATCCACATTATCAAGCCAACACAATTTTTATTGTTGTTAGCTTCAAGACATAAATCATAAATTGCTTCGGGTGTTGTTAAAACTGGTTTAAAAATAATTTTAAATGGAAGCTTATTAGATTTATTAAGTTCATCAACAATTGTTTGAGAATCCTGTGCAACTTGTTTTAATGTTTGTTCACCGTAGAGATGTTGACTTCCGGTGATAAACCAGGCTTCGTAGTTTTTAATGTCAATCATGTTTATTCTTCCTATTTTTTGTTAAAATTTTTTTGACCATAATAAGCATTTGGTCCGTGCTTTCTTTCATAATGTTTTTTTATAATGTGATTTGGTAATGTTTTCAATTTAGGATTTATTAATAAAGAACCAAAGGCTAATTGAGCAACATATTCAAGAGTTTGTGCATTTTTAACTGAATCTATTGCATCTTTCCCCCATGTAAAAGGTGCATGACCTGCAACTAAAACACCAGGAGTTTCTGCTGAATTTAATTCTCTAAATCTTTCAATTATAACTTTGCCTGTATTTTTTTCGTAGTTTGTTTCAATTTCTTTTTTTGTTAAAAATCTTGTTACTGGGATACTTCTATAAAACGTATCTGCATGGGTTGTGCCATAGCAAGGAATTTCGCAATTAGCTTGAGCAAACATTGTTGCATACAAACTGTGAGTATGAGTAATTCCTCCAATTGATGGGAATGCTTTATAAAGCTCAATATGAGTTGGAGTATCAGAAGATGGTCTTCTTTTACCTTCAATTATTTTCCCTTCAAAATCAACAACCACCATATCATCAATTTTCATCTTATCATATTCAATTCCACTTGGTTTAATTACAATCAATCCTTTAGAACGGTCAATTCCACTCACATTTCCCCATGTCTGGCAAACTAATCCATATTTAACTAAATATAAATTAGCTTTCAGTACTTCTCGTTTTAATTTTTCAAGCATGATATTTCACCTTATTTAATTCATAATAAAATCATCATTATAAAAATGAATTTTATCATTTTATAATCTATAAGAACAACACAATGAACTATATAAAAATTCATCATCTAATGTTATAATTTCTTTTATTAATTAATAAATTTTTTTATTCTATCGAAAATATTTTATTCAAACGAATATCCTGCGATGAACTGCCAACAAGAATTTCCCATTTGCCCGAATAAATTGAAAAATCATTTGTTCTGTTACAATAAAAGGAAAATTCAGAAGCAGGGATTTTGAATGTAAGAATTTTACTCTCTCCTGGTTCTAATGTAATTCTCTGGAAACGCTTTAATTGCTTGATTGGAACTTTGAAATTTGCATTTATTGCACGAGCATACACTTGAACAACCTCATCACCTTTCATATCACCTATATTTTTGATTGTAAATTGAAGCTCTAATTCATCATTTCTTTTGATACTGTCAGAATTAAATTTCAAATTACTGTACTCGAACTTTGTGTATGAAAGTCCATGGCCAAATGGATAAAGAACAGGTTTATCAAAATACATATAAGTGCGCGGATTATTAATTAAGTCATAATCCCACATTGGTGGAAGTTGATTTGTTGAAGCATAAAATGTTACGGGTAATTTACCACCTGGATTAACATCCCCAAATAAAACATCTGCAATTGCATTACCTCCTATTTCTCCACTATACCAAGCTTCAATAATTGCTTTTGCTTTAGATTCAGTTCCTGCTAAAGCCAAGGGTCCACCATTAACTAGAACAATAATAATATTTTTATTAACCGATGCAACTTCATTAATCAAATCTCTTTGAACTTGCGGTAATTCAATTTCTTTTCTATCCAATTCTTCCTGCGAAATACCTGGTGAAATTCCAAGAACAAGAATAACAACATCATTTTTTGCAGCAACTTCCTTAGCTTTGTGAAAATCTTTTTGGCCTAAATCCCAAGTTAATCTTGCTGTAGCTCCTAAAGTATTATCAAAATATTCTAATACTATATTATATTCTTTACCTGGAATTAATTTGACTTCAGCACTGATTGGTTTTTCTCCATGTTCTGTCCAATCATCAATTATTAATTTCCCATCTAAATAAAGTCGTGTTCCATCATCACAACTTGTCCCTATATGATAAATTGTATCAGGTGGAATTATTTTGCCTGACCATCTGACTGAAAATTGGTCTTCTGGAATACCAGGGGCAGGAGAATTAGTACCAAAATTAAAATCTATTAATGAGTCAATTCTT
>JARYLX010000324.1 GCA_029907415.1 Melioribacter sp. | reverse complement strand
AATTTGTTAGAAGAAGATTGGGACAAGAATTTTTAGATTATGCAATCGACCCATTTGTAAGTGGTGTTTTTGCTGGTGACCCAAATAAACTTAGTGTTAAATCTGCTTTCCCCAAATTATATCGATTGGAAGAAGTTTATGGTGGACTAATCAAAGGAATGATTAAAGGTGCAAAAGAAAGAAAACAAAGAGCTGAACAATCTAAACAAAGTGCTAAGATGTTTTCTTTTGTTAATGGAATGCAGTCTTTTCCAGAATCAATTGCCAAAAAATTAGAAGCAAATATTTTATATGATTGCAAAGTTCAAAGTGTAAAAAAGAATTTAGAAGGGTGGAATGTATTTTATGAAAAAGATGACCAATTACATCAATTAACTTCTGATTTTGTTATTTCTACAGTTCCAGCTTACATAGCTGCTAAGATTTTTAATGAGATTGATTCAAATCTATCTAAACATCTGAATGAAATTTATTATCCACCAGTAATGGTTTTGTATCTTGGTTTTAAAAAAGAAGCTGTAGGCAGACCATTGGATGGTTTTGGATTTTTAATTCCATCTAAAGAACAAAAACATTTTCTTGGTGCAATATGGAGTTCAGCCATTTTTCCGAATAGATGTGAAGAAGATAAAGCTGCTTTTACATTGTTCATCGGAGGTGCCCGCTCTCCTCATTTATTTAATCTGGAAAGACAAAAATTAATTGATTTGGTATTAATCGAGTTCAAAGAAATTATGAATATTAATTCCGACCCAATTTTAATTAAAGAAAAGCTGTGGGAAAAAGCAATTCCACAATACAACATTGGTTATATAGAACACGAAAATTATTTTGAAAAATTTGAAAAGGAAAATCCAGGTTTAATATTAAGCGGCAATTATCGCGGTGGAATTTCTGTGGGTGATTGCATTAAGAATTCAGAATTAAGAATTCAGAATTTAGGATGAAAAGAAATTTTTGTAATGATTTTGTAATCTGCATATTAATAAAAGAATTATGAGATTATCTCAGAATTATTAATCCCGTAATATAAATAATGAATTATGCAGCAATTTTAATTGTGAAATTAAAAGATAATATCTTTGAGAGGTCACTTCTTAATTTTTCATTCTTAAATGTTACTTTTAATTTTGAACTGCATCATATCCATGTTATGTTTTAGAAAAAAATGAAAGAAAGATTTATGAATACAAATCATATATATGTAATATTTGGTGCGTCGGGAGACCTTACAAAAAGGAAATTAATTCCAGCACTTTATTCATTATATGTTCAAAAATTACTTCCAGAAAAATTTATCATACTTGGAGTAGCAAGAACTAAAATAAATGTTGATGAATTTAGAGAATTAATGCTCGAGTCGATAAAAAAATATGGTGATATTACTGATTTATCAGAGGCTGGTGATTTTGTAAAAAATCTTTTTTATGAAACAATTCAGTATGACGAACTTAATTCTTACAATATTTTAAAAGAAAAATTAAATGAATTAAGGAAGTTAAAGGATATAAATGGCAACACAATTTTTTATTTGGCTACTCCACCAAATTTATATGATGTAATCCCATTAAATCTTGCAAAAGTTGGATTGAATAAAGAAGATGATGGCTGGAAAAGGCTTATCATTGAAAAACCATTTGGTTACGACCTCCAATCAGCATTACAACTAAAAGAATTACTTTTGAGAGATTGGGAAGAAGAGCAAATTTATCGAATCGACCATTATCTTGGTAAAGAGACTGTTCAAAATTTATTGGTGACTCGATTTTCAAATGGAATATTTGAACCGCTGTGGAATCGAAATTATATTCATCACATTGAAATTACATCTGCAGAAAATATTGGAGTTGAAAATCGTGGTGGATACTATGATAATATTGGTGCATTAAGAGATATGGTTCAAAATCATCTTTTACAAATAGTTGGATTAATTGCAATGGAACCGCCATCATCTTTAGAACCACTTTCAATACGAAATGAAATATTAAAAGTATTTCAGTCGTTGCGCCCAATTAAAATAGATGAGGTTTCTAAAATTGCAATCAGAGGTCAATACACTGAGTCGATTATAAATAATGAAAAAGTAAAAGGTTACAGAGAAGAAAAAAATATAAATCCAGATTCAAAGACCGAAACCTATGTTGCAATAAAATTTTTTATTGATAATTGGCGTTGGGGTGGAGTTCCTTTTTATATTCGAACTGGCAAACGACTTCCTACCCGCGTTACCGAAGTTGTAATTCATTTTAAACCAACTCCTCATTTCCTTTTTTCAAGAAATAATTTGCAGGAAGCATGCAATAAATTAATTCTAAGAATTCAGCCCGATGAAGGAATGCTTCTTGAAATTGGAATAAAAATACCGGGTCAGGGATTCAATGTTCAAAATATTGACCTTGATTTTAAATATTCTGAATTGTCACATCAAAGAATTCCGGAAGCATACGAAAGACTTCTTTATGATACAATAAAAGGGGACAACACACTTTTTGCAAGAACTGAAGAAGTAATTGCTACATGGAAATTTCTTACTCCAATTCTTGAGGCATGGCAAAATAATAATGAAATTCCTTTGTATGGTTATCCAGCTGGTACATGGGGACCAAAAGAAGCTGATAAATTAATTGAAGATGGAAAAGTTTCCTGGCGGTTTCCTTGCAGAAATTTAACTAACAGCAATTTATATTGTGAATTATGAGAAACGACAAAATTATTATATTTGATGAAATAAACTCAGCAGCAGAAAACGCAGTAAATTTTATAAATAGTAAACTAAAAGAATTACCAACAAATCATTTTTATTCAATTGCACTTTCTGGCGGTACTACTCCAAAAAAATTATTTAGTATTGTTTCAGAAAAATATTCTGATAAAATCGATTGGAGTAGAATCCACTTATTCTGGGGCGACGAACGATGCGTACCGCCAGACAACGAAGAAAGCAATTATCGAATGACTTATGAACATCTTTTAAAGCATATAAATATTCCTGAAAAAAATATTTTTAGAATATATGGTGAATCAGAACCAGAAATAGAAGCAAAACGTTATTCAGAAATTCTAAAACAAAATTTGACTATTGTTAACGGCATTCCCTCATTTGATTTAATTATTCTTGGTCTGGGTGAA
>JARYLX010000323.1 GCA_029907415.1 Melioribacter sp. | reverse complement strand
ATTTTTACTGTTGGAATTGGGGATAGTTCAATTCAAAAAGATGTTGCTGTAAAGGAAGTTCTTTATAATCAATATATTTATGCAAATAAAGAAACAGAAATTGAAGCATTAATAACACAAAAAGGATTTGATAATAGCATCATCAGTGCTTCTCTTTTTGAAGAAGATAAGTTAATTCAAACAAAAAATTTTAATCTCAGTGAAACAGGTTTTAACAAAATTAAATTTGATTACACACCTAAAAATTATGGAGAAATAAAATTAAGTATATTAATATCCCAACTAAAAAATGAGGATAATCTTTTTAATAATAAGAAAACATTTTTCATTAATGTATTAAAAGACAAAATTAAAGTTGCAATAATTGCTGGCAGTCCATCTCCTGACTTGTCAGCAGTTTCAACAGCAATTAAAAACAATGAGAATATTGATATAATAAAAATCATACAAATTACACAAAACAAAATATGGAATGATAATATTTCCAAAATTGACAGTGCAGATGTTTTAGTATTAATAGATTTTCCTGCATACAATTCAACATCATCTTTTTCTCAACAAATCTTTTCAAAGATTGAAAAAAATAATAAACCTTATTTGATGATAGTTTCCAACAATACGGATATGCATCAATTATCGGCTTATGAAAAAGTTCTCCCCTTTTCAATAAATAACATTTCGAATACATACATAGAAATTGCACCAAGTATTTTTAGTAGTTCTATAAAATCAATATTCTCAAAATCCTTTGAAGATAAAGAATGGGAAAACTTGCCTCCACTTACAAAATCAACAACTGAGTTAATACCAAAACCTGGATGCGAAATTTTGGTTAAAGGAACTGTAAGAAATATACCCGCAAACATTCCTCTGATTATTTCAATGAATATTGGGAGACAAAAATCATTTGCAATTTTAGCAGGAGATATTTGGAGATGGCAATTATTAAAAGCAGAAAAAAATCCTTACTTTTTTTCTAAATTTCTTAACAATATAATCAAATGGCTTAATACTGCTGAAAGACAAAACCAATTCATTGTAAAAACAAACAAAAAAATATTTTCCGAAGGCGAACCAATTGATTTTATAGCTGAGTTATATGACAACACTTTTGCACCGATTGACTCAGCAAAAATTAATTTGACTGTTTTTAATGATAATCAAAAGTATAATTTGATATTAGAAAAAGTTAAAGATGGAATATTCCAATCTAATTTTGAACTTAACAGGCAGGGAAATTATTCTTATGAAGCAACTGCAGAATATGATGGAATAACTTTGAAAAGTAATCGTGGAAGATTTTCAGTAGTTGAATCAGATATTGAAAAATTAAATACTCAAATGGATATAAATTTCTTAAAACAATTAGCTTATGCATCAAATGGAAATTTCTATTTTTTAAGTGATATTGATGAACTTAAAAAACAATTAAACGAAATCCTTAATGCTTCAATAAAAGAAAAAAGCATTACATCAGAAATTAATTTACGAACAGATAAATGGCTGCTGATTACAATTATAATATTATTTTCAATTGAATGGTTTATAAGAAAAAGACACGGAATGGTATAGTTAATCATTTGAAAACATTAATGTAATTCAAATGAAATTAGTAAAAGAAATATTAGATTTTTTTCTGCCAAGAATTTGTATTTCATGTGAAGAGAAATTAAAAGATGACGAAAAATGCATATGCTTTAATTGTTTTTCTTCTATACAAAAAACAGATGAAAATTTATTGTCAAAAGAATACAATAGAAAATTTAAAGAAGAAAATATCATAAAAGATTTTCGTTCTCTATTTATCTTTGAAAAAGATAAAGCTTTACAATCAGTAATTCATGATTTAAAATACAACGGAAATATTAAAGCAGGTATTTTTTTAGGTGAGCTCGCTGGAAAAAATTTTTACAAAGATATTCTAAACTGGAAACCTGACTTTATCATTCCAGTTCCTCTTTATCATCTTAAAAAAGCAGAAAGAGGATATAATCAATCATATTATATTGCCAAAGCAATAAGTAATATTGTTAAAATTCAGGTAGAGACATCTATCTTAAAAAGAATAAGATATACTCAATCGCAAACAGAATTAAAATTAGAAGACAGAAAAGCCAATGTATGCGGAGCTTTCTCAGTTAAAAATAATAAATTGATAAGAAATAAAATTTTCTTGATTGTTGATGATGTAATTACAACTGGTGCTACAATTTCTGAATGCGGTAAAGTTTTAATAGAAAATGGTGCTTCAAAAATTTATGCATTATCTATTGCTTTAGCCAGTTAATTACATTTTTTCAGGAGCAGAAACACCAAGTATTTTTAATCCATTTCTAAGCACCGTTTGAACTGCAACTATTAATGCAATTCTTGCTTCGGCTAATTCTTTTGGACTGCCTATTATTCTGCATTCAGTATAAAATTTATGGAATAAAGCAGCTAATTCTTCTAAATAAACACATATTCTATGAGGTTCGAAATTTTCTGCACTCAACAATACTTCATCAGGAAATTCGTATAATTTTTTCAATAAATTTTGCTCTTCATCTTGAGTAAGTAATTCAAGATTTTCTAAAGAGAAATTTAGATTTTCATCCTTTGTTATTCGAAGTATTGATGAAATTCTTGCATGAGCATATTGCAGATAAAATACTGGATTTTCGTCAGACTGTTTTTTTGCAAGTCCAATATCAAAATTCAAATGACTTGAAATACTTCTCATGTTAAAAAAGTATCTCACAACATCACTTCCAACTTCATCTATCAATTCATCCAAAGTTACATAATTTGCTTTTCGGGTTGACATTTTAACTACTTCACCATTTTGAATTATTGTAACAAATTGATGAATCAAAACTTTTACTTTGTTTATATCATACCCAAGTGCTTTAAGTCCAGCTAAAACATCTGGATAAGTTGCATTATGGTCTGAACCAAATAAATCAACTATTAAATCATAACCTCGTTCAAATTTGGTAATATGGTATGCAATATCTGGCAGTCTGTAAGTTGGTTCCCCGGTTGATTTAACAATAACTTTATCTTTTTCATTACCTAATTCAGAAAGTTTAAGCCAAACAGCATCATCTTTCTTATAAGATAATTTTTTTTTCTCAAACAATTGTAAAAG
>JARYLX010000322.1 GCA_029907415.1 Melioribacter sp. | reverse complement strand
TGATGGATTCTGAAGGCTGGCCAGGCTTACAGTCCCTTTTTCGATGATGATGGAGAAGAAGGCAGCCCTGTTATTACACAAGATATGATTAATCAAGCTGCTTTAGATGCACCATTTTATAGATATCGCGTAAATGATAAAATAATTTTATATAATGTTGTTCAATCAACGCTTGGTAAAAAATATGCTGATGGTATTGATAATAATAATGATGGTGCAATTGACGAAGGTATAGATGATGGAATTGATGTTTTAATAGACGAAGCCCGTGATGATGGAATCGACAATGATTATGATTGGAATCCATTGAGAGATGATGTTGGCCTGGATGGTGTAGCAGATACTGGCGACCCAGGGGAAAATGATGGAAAACCAACTTCAGGTGCTCGTTATGGTTTACCCGGTGAACCAGGTGTTGATGTAACAGACGTAAGCGAAACAGACCAGATTGGTATTACTAATGCTGACTATGTTCCTGCCGGCGGTCTTAATATTAACAGCGATGCGCAAATGTGGTTTGACTTTATGATTCCAGGTAAATTTTATGACCCCGCTGAAGTTGTAGCAGGTGAATATGATTTATTCGTTTCTTCTGGTCTTTTCCCATTGAAATCCGGTCAAACAGAACCAATTTCCCTCGTTGTTTTATTAGCAAATGGTCCTGTGCCTGACCCAAATGGACAATATAGAAAACAAGAAATATTACGTAAAAGAGTGCGTGCACAAGAAACTTATAATAACGATTATCGATTTGCTAATGCACCTTTAATTCCAACTTTAACAGCAATTCCTGGAGATAATAAAGTAACACTTTACTGGGATGATGTGGCAGAATCTTCATTTGACCCTTACATTGATGCAATTGGAGGAAAAGGTAGAGACTTTGAAGGTTACAAATTATATCGTTCTTCTGACCCGGCTTTCCTTGATGCCGAAAATATTACGAACGGTTATGGCAATAAACAATTTAAAACCCCTATTGCTCAATTTGACCTTGTTGATGGAATAAAAGGTTTTGACCCCGTTGGCATTGATGGTGTGAAGTATTTCTTGGGAACAGATTCAGGCATTAAACATACTTTTGTGGATACTACTGTTAAAAATGGATTTACTTATTATTATGCTCTTGTTGCTTATGACTTCGGTTTCCCTGAAGGAGAAATTATTCCATCTGAATCTCCAATTCGAGTTTCATTACAGCAAGATGGTTCTGTGAAATTAGGTTCCAATGTTGTTAGAGTAACTCCAGAGGCCCCAGCTGCAGGCTATGTTGAACCAACTTTAGGTAGTATTGCAAGAGTAGAAGGCTCCTCTTCAGGCACTATTTCTTATGAAATTATTGATATAAATAAAATTAAAGATGGTCATGTTTATCATATCATTTTTGAAGATACAATTAAGGTATCTAAAAAAGTTGGTCAACCAGATACACTAACAACAAAAAATTATTCACTTATTGATTCCACAGAAAATAAAATTCTTCTTAACAAAATCACAGATTTATCAGAAACTACAGAACAACCAATTATAGATGGCTTTAGATTGAAATTTAAAAACGAAAGTCGTGTTGAATTAAATAGAAATGAATCAAAATGGAATGATACTACAATAGTTAATTATCAGTTTGAAAAATTTGTGTGGCCTACAGGTTTAAGTGGCGAAGAAAGACCAAATGATTATCGAATTGAATTTGGAGATGTTGGATTTGGAACTTCTGTAGAAGGAAAATTTGGGAACAGTGTATTTCCTTCAAAGCCTGTTAACTTTAGAGTGTTCAATGTAAGTAAAAATAAATATATCGATTTTATTTTTGTTGAGGTTGATGGCACCGATGGAATTCTTTCGACAAATGGTGCCAGAAGAGATAGAATTGTTTTTGTTGAACCAAATAAAAATAATATTCCTGTTTATACTTGGTGGTTTTATTTACTTGATACTCCAAATCCTTCAAAAGGAACCAGGTTGCCGAAAGCTGGTGATGTAATTAATCTTAAATTGAAAAAACCATTCTTATCAAGTGATAAATATCGTTTTGTAGCTAAGAAAGGTTATATAGACCCTGACAAAGCAAAATTAGAACTAGACAAAATCAAAGTTGTACCTAATCCTTATGTTGCTACAGCTCTGTGGGAACCAAAGAATCCATACTCAAGCGGAAGAGGACCTCGCTCGATTCACTTTACACATCTTCCAAATAAATGCACAATAAGAATTTTTACAGTCAATGGAGAACTTGTAGATGTAATTGAACACGACAGCCCATTAAATGATGGTTCAGCAGAATGGGATTTGTTAAGTAAAGATAATTTATCAGTCTCTTATGGAGTTTATGTATACCAAGTAGATGCTCCAGGCATTGGAACCAAGATAGGAAAATTTGCAATAATAAAATAAAAATGGAGTTTAAGATAAAATGAAAATGCAAAAGAATTTTATATTGATTTATAAATTTTTATTGATTGCTCTTTCACTCCTATTGATTAACAGCAGTCAAATTTTTTCGCAGAAAGTTACTAAGACAGGAACAACCGCAGCAAAATTTTTGAGTATTGGTATTGGTCCTCGAGCTAATGCAATGGGTGGTGCATACAGCTCAGTTGCAAATGATGTAACTTCTATGTACTGGAATCCTTCAGGTATTGCTAATCTAAATGAAGTGCAAACAATTTTTACTTATACAAAAATGTTTGCCGATTTGAATGTGAATTATCTTGGCATTGCAATTCCTTTTGGAAATCTTGGAACTTTTGGTCTTAATGTTACAGCATTTAATGTTGGGGAAATGGATGTAACTACTGAATATTTTCCGGAAGGGACTGGCGAAAAATTTAATGCTGCAAGTTATGCTTTCGGTTTCTCTTTTGCTCGATTTATAACTCAAGATTTTACGATTGGAATAAATGTTAAATATATCCGCGAAGATATTTTTAATTCTTCTGCTCAAGGATTTGGAATTGATATTGGAACAATATTTAACACACCTTTCTATGGAATCAAATTTGCAAGCAGCATTACAAATTATGGTTCAAAAATGAAAATCGAAGGGGAAGATTTGTTGATAAGGCACGACTCTGATCCCCAAAGAGCAGGAAATAACGAAACTCTCGATGCCTATTATAAAACAGATGAGTTTG
>JARYLX010000321.1 GCA_029907415.1 Melioribacter sp. | reverse complement strand
TTAGTTAATGGAAGTTATAATAGTGCTAAACATAATTCGTCATTTATTGGATTTTTTCCTGCTGATAATCCACAAATAATTTGCTTAATTCTTGTTAATGCACCTAAGGTTGGAAAATATGGTGGCTTTGTTGCAGCTCCAATTTTTAAGAATGTTGCTAAAAGAATTCTTGATGCAGATTTGAATTTAGTTCCAGTAAGAAAAAAAATAAATCGAACAAATAACTTGATTGAAGAATTAATAACTAAAGTGGATGAGAAACCTGTAGAAGAAAAAGCATTCTTTAATCTATCAGAAAATAAAAACGAGAATAAAGAAAGGAAAAAACTTTTATTAACAAACAAAAATATAATGCCAAATTTAATAAATCATTCGATGCGCGATGCAATCGCAATCTTAAATGAAATTGGCTTGAATTATAAAATTATTGGCACAGGAAAAATTGTTTCACAAAGCATTGAACCTGGTACAACTATAGATAAAAATTCTATCTGTTATTTAAAATGTTCTGTTTCAAAAAAAGTTGATGCAATAAAAAAAATTGAGGAAAGAGATTGAAATTATACGAATTATTGAACAATGTTAAAGTAATTCAGGTTGTTGGCAATGCTGAACTAAAAGAGATTGAGGATATTACTCATAATTCTCAATCTGTGAAAGAGAATACTATGTTTTTTGCTATCGAAGGATTTAAGACAGATGGACATAAATTTATTCCTGATGCAATTAATCGAGGTGCTGCTGCTGTTGTTCTTTCTAAAGTTAATGCTGTGCCTGATCAGTTATTTTTACATGCCAATTGTGTAAAAATAGTTGTTGAAGATACAAGAAAATCATTAGCTGAATTTTCACATATTTTTTATGGTAAACCTTCTGAAAAACTAAATTTAATTGGCATTACAGGAACAAAAGGAAAAACAACAACTGCATTTTACATTAAGAATATTTTTGAAACAGCTAAATATAAAACGGGACTTATCGGGACAATTGCTAATTACATTGGTGATAAAGAAATTAAAACAATGCTTACCACTCCTCAATCTAATGAGGTAAATTCCTTACTTGCTCAAATGCTAAATGAAGGATGTTCTCATTGTGTGATGGAAGTTTCTTCTCATGCACTTCATTTGCACCGCGTTGATTATCTTAATTTCAAGTATGGAGTTTTTACAAATATTACTTCTGACCACATGGATTATCATAAAACATTTGAACATTATCTTAATTCAAAAAAAATTTTATTTGATATGCTTCCATCAGATGCTTTTGCAGTTGTAAATGCTGATGACGAAAACGTTGACAAATTACTTAAAGATTCTAAAGCAAAAAAAATTTTTTATGGAACTTCTTCTGATTCAGACTTCAGAATTAAAGATATTGAATTCACACTTGATGGGACTAATTTTACCATAATTAATAAAAAAGAAGAATATAAGATTGACACAAAACTTGTTGGACATTTTAATGCATTTAATGCAACCGCAGCATTTTGTGTTGCAGTAATGTCCAATTTAGATATCGATACAATTATCGAAGGAATAAAAACAACCCCACAAGTTCCAGGAAGATTTGAGGTAATTTCAAGAAAAAATAAAAAAGTAATAATTGATTATTCTCATACAGCGGATTCTCTTAAGCAAGCTTTAATTGCTATTCATCATATTGTAAAGAATAAAAGACCAGTTTACACAGTTTTTGGATGCGGAGGTGATAGAGACAGAACAAAAAGACCAATCATGGGAAGCATTGCATCGGAAATGAGCAAAAAAGTATTTGTTACTTCAGATAATCCAAGAACTGAAAATCCTCAAAAAATTATAGAAGAAATTTTATCAGGAATTAAACAAAACAATTTTATTGCAATTGAAAACAGAGAAGAAGCAATAAGAACGGCAATATTTGAAAGTGAAGATAATGCTGTCATTTTAATTGCTGGTAAAGGACATGAAAACTATCAAGAAATTAATGGTGTGCGAAAGTATTTTTCAGATAAAGAAATAGCAACTAAATATCTAAAAGAATGGGCAAAATAAAAATAACAATTGAAGATTTGTTTAATCTTAACGGCTCGGTAATATATAATCCCGACAGTTATAAACCTCTTTCTGTTGTAGAGATTGATACGAGAAAAATAAATAAACCATGTTTATTTGTTGCAATTAAAGGTGAAAAATATGATGGTCATAATTTTATTCAGGATGCGATTGATAAAGGAGCAAAAGCTTTAATAATTAACAGAAATAAATTAGAGAAGTTTAGTTCGTTGAATATTCCTTTTATTACCGTGCCTGATACAATTAAAGCTTATGGTGAACTCGCAAATAGATGGCGACATAAACTTAATGCAAAAGTGGTTTCTATTACTGGGAGTAATGGCAAGACTACTACAAAAGAAATGATTGCAACTTTACTTGAAGAAAAATTTAATGTTGTAAAGTCAGAAGCAAATAATAATAATCATATTGGTGTACCACTTACCATTTTTTCTGCTGACGAAAATTGTGAAATGCTTATTCTTGAACAAGGAACAAATCATCTTGGTGAAATTCCATATTCGGCAAAAATTTCTGAACCTGATTATGCAATTATTACCAACATTGGCGATTCACATCTTGAATTCTTGAAAAGCAGAGAAAAAGTATTCAAAGAAAAATCTGCTTTGTTTGATGAAGCAGAAAAAAGAGGAGGAATAATTTTTATAAATGTTGATGACCCAATAATAAATAAAAATAAGAAAAGGTATAAAAATATTGTTACATATGGTTTTAAGCATGATGCAGAAGTTAAAGGTAAAATTCTAAATTATGATGATTTAGGAAGAGCAACAATTTTTATTCAATATCATGAAAGAAGTTTTGATTTGGTTCTTCCTTTATCGGGCGAATCAAATGCAAAAAATTTTTTAGCTGCAGCAGCAGTTGCACTAAAAATAGGATTAAACGAAGATGAGATAATTAATGCATCAAAAAAAATAAAACCAGTTCATGGAAGACTTGAAATTAAAGAATATCCAAAAGCCATATTAGTTGATGATACATATAATGCAAGTCCTGCTTCTGTTGAAGCAGCATATAAATTTTTGAAAAAAGTAAAAAGGTATAAAAATAAGATTATGGTTTTGGGAGATATATTTGAATTAGGAAAAT
>JARYLX010000320.1 GCA_029907415.1 Melioribacter sp. | reverse complement strand
ATTCCCACTGTTAAACCCGCTGAGTTATCACTTGCCTACTATGTTGGCAAAACTCATAAATTTTTCCCCGAAGATTATACATTAATTATTCATATTGGAAAGGAATACAGCAAGCTTATTTTCTTAGAAGGACAAAAATTAAAACACATTGGTGCAACCTTAGATATTGGTACAAAAAATCTTCATACTTATGATGTTTATTTTTCAAAAATTCTTCTTGAAATGGAAAATGGTGGAATTCCAAAGTTAGACAACATAATTCTTTGTGGAGAAGACCGTTCAGAAAATTTAATTCTTTCATTCTATGGAACATTCCCCGAAGCAAATGTTTTTGAACTTAAATTTGAAGGTCTGGATACTTCCTTCTTAACCGAGAATGAAATAAAAAATCTTGCTCTTTATGCAATTCCGATTTCTGTAGGTGTAGAATATTTTGATGAACTTGATAAAATTTATTCTGGGATCAACTTCCTCCCAAGATATATTCAGGAGAATCAGAGGTTTTTACAATTTGGATGGCATAGTTATGCAATGCTTCCACTCTTGTTTGGTGCTACTTTCTTCTTTACACTCAAGATTTTATCTAGCTATGAACAAATAAAAGAACTTGATTTAGAAATAGAACGATTAACTCAACGACAAATTCAAAATCAAGCTCTTGTGCAGGAAATCACTCCTCTTGATAATCGAATAAATAACTTTGATGCAACTCAGGCAATTCTTGATTCAGCATCAGCAGGAGCTGGAATCTGGAATAAAAATATTACAAAGATTTCAGACTTTATAGAACGAAGAAGAAATTTCTGGTTAAGTCGACTTGAAACTGTTTCACCATCTGAAATTAAAATAAGCGGTTATTCTTTATCAAGAAGTGTACTGACAGAATTTGCAGAAAGTATGCCTTCAGCTGTAATTAAAAATATCAATTACGAAGCTATAAGAGATAAAAGTGCTTTTTCATATATAATTAATTTCAAACTGCAAGAAGATACTTTGAAAACAAAATGAACAGCAAACTAAAAAATACAATTATTATTTCCGTTATTCTTATTGCCATCATTTTGATTGGCGGGCTGTTCAATTATGTTTATCTTAAAGGAAAAATAAAAGACAGAGAAAAAAAGATAAAAGATTTAACACTTTATCAACTCGACACCGAAGCATTAACACAACAATTGAATTATTTGAGAAAGCGAGTTGCACAACTTGATTCAATACTTGCCAATAGACAATACAATGTTCCCTATAATCTCTCTCAATCAAGTTTTTATGATTTTGTAAATCAAGTTACTTATTCATTTTCTCCTTATTCTTATGTCAACATAGAATTTGAGCAAACCGAGCAGGGAAAACCATTGAGTATTTATCGTTATACATTAAGTGGAACTGCGGAATTCAATGATTTAAACCATTTAATTTTTGCAATTGAAGAAAGTAAAATGCTCAAGAAAATTTCTAATGTCGAGATGACAAACAATGTTAAAGTTGATGAAGATGGAATGCCTCATTATCTTGTCACTTTCAAATTCAAAGTTGCAGTTTACTTTTCAAACGACGATAGATTTTATGTCAAAGATTTTACAGAAAACAGACTTCAACCAAATCCTGTTTATGATATTTTCTATCCATTAATTAGAAATGAAATACCGCCAAACAAAGAAGGATTGCTTGATGTTCAAAATGCAAAACTGCTTGCATTAATTCCAGACGGTGCATTTTTAGCCGATGCCAGTGGAAACACATTTTTATTATGGGAGGGTGATAAAGTTTATCTCGGTTATCTGACAAATATAAATTACGATAAAAATGAAGTAAGCTTTGTATTGAACAAAGGCGGGATAATTGAAACAGTAACATTAAAACTCGATAAAGAAATTAAGAAGAGTAAATAAAATGAAAAAGTTAATTTTTCTTTTGCTAATATTTGTATTGAGCAGAGTTGATGCTCAAATTGATTTGCAGGAAAAGCTAAAGGGATATGTTAATCCCGAAGAACTTGTTACTCTTTCTGAAAATATTCCTTTTAATCAAGCAATAGAAGTGCTTAGTGCAGTAAGCCAAAAAGTTAGTGGGAAAAAAATTGTATCAACGGTAAATATAACTTCTCCAATTGGAGTTGAGCTAAATAAAATTCAATATAAGAAAGCACTTTTCATAATTGTTCAATATAATAATTTAACACTGGAAGAAACTGAATCAACCATAATTGTTAAGAAAAAAGAAGAAGCAAAAACTCAGCTTGCCAAAGATGTTTATGCACCTGTAGATGAAAGAGAAGTTAGAATATCAGCACTACTTTTCGAAGCAAATGTAGCCGAAATGAGAGAACGAGGAATTAACTGGGAATTTTTACTCTCCAGAAGCGGATTGTCAATTGGCGGAAAACTTGTTACACTCCAAGAACAAACACAGCAACAGGGAGGAACCACAACTCAAACCCAGCAAAAACCCCCAGAATTCAGTGTTAATACAGAATCAAAATTTACAATGGGTAAGTTTGAAGGCGACGCTACTTCACTATTCAGATTTTTTGAAACAGAAAATCTTGGCAAAATTATTTCAAGACCTACAATCAGCACAGTAAATGGAGTTAAAGGCAGAACTCAAGTTGGTTCAGACATTTCAATTAAAGAAAGAGACTTTGCAGGCAACTTAATAGATAGATTTTACTCAACAGGAACAATCATCGAAGTAACACCTTACATTTACAATGAAGATGGAATTGATTATGTCTATATGAAATTAAAAGTCGAAAGAAGTTCTGCAATACCAGGAACAATTACAACAGAAATTAGAAAGACTGCTGCAGAAACAAATGTTTTGCTTCTCGATGGCGAAGAAACTGCAATTGGCGGATTATTCCTTAATGAAGAAAGTTTTGACAGACGCGGCGTTCCAATCTTAAAAGATTTGCCATGGTGGTTCTTGGGTTTAAAATATATCTTCGGTTACGACCAAAAAACTATTACAACAAAAGAGATAATTATACTCATTAAAGCAGAAATTCTGCCCCCGCTTAAAGAAAGAATATCTACAAAGAAAGAAGGCGGTATATTAAAACAGGAGTTAAAGAAAAATATCGAAGCAATGGATAACTATAAAAAAGAAACTGAAATTAAAAAAGAAGACGAAAAGTAATTATAAACCTGATT
>JARYLX010000031.1 GCA_029907415.1 Melioribacter sp. | reverse complement strand
TTAAATTATTGCTCGATAAGTATATTGATTTGAAAAATAAACTATCAATTGGTGAATTAACTTCTGCATTAATAGATGAACTGGGGATTCTAAAAATTTATAAAGAAGAAAATACACCGGAATCACTTGCACATTATGATAATGTTCAGGAATTAATTTCAGCTATTCAGGATTATAGCCGAGAACATCCCAATGCAACTTTAGATGATTTTCTTGCAGAAGTTTCATTAGTTACAAGTGTAGACCAGTATGATGAAAAGTCAAATGCTGTTACATTAATGACAGTTCATAGTGCAAAGGGACTTGAATTCCCAATTGTTTTTATTACAGGTCTTGAAGAAGATATATTCCCGCTTAATCCAAGATTTGATTCAGATTCTAAATTAGAAGAAGAACGAAGATTGTTTTATGTTGCATTAACACGCGCAAAACAAAAAGTATTTTTGACCTATGCACGCTCTCGATATCGTTTTGGAGAAGTTGCATACCAGAGCCGTTCAAGATTTATTGATGAATTGGATAAATCCACTTACAATGAATTATACAAACCCGGCAGTAAAAGATCTGGAAGGCGTAAAGCAGGCGTCGAAGTTGAATATGATGAATATTATCAGGAAAGTTACGACGATTATGACCAAGAAAGAAGGTCACTTCGTGTTGGAAGTAGAGTCTCACATTCCGTATTTGGAATAGGAAAAATATTAGCAATTAATGGAACAGGTGATATGCAAAAAGTAACCATAGCATTTGAAGAATATGGCACAAAACAATTGCTTACTAAATTTGCTAATCTTAAACTGATATAAAAATGAAAATGATTATTTAATTCATAACAATTGGAGTTAAAAAAATGAAAATAGGAATACTTACAGGTGGGGGCGATTGCCCGGGACTTAATGCAGTTATCAGAGCAGTAGTTAGAAAATCAATTCAATATGGCCATGAAACAATTGGAATTCGTGAAGGATGGCGCGGCATTCTTCAAAAAAATTTTATGCCTTTAGACCTTGATGCAATTTCTGGAATTTTGCCAAGAGGTGGAACTATTTTAGGAACATCCAGAACAAATGTTTACAAAGAAAAAGATGGCGAAGCAAGAGTTATTAATAATATGAAAGAATCAGGAATTGATTGTCTTGTTGCAATAGGCGGCGAAGATACGCTTGGTGTAGCAAATAAACTTTTTAAAGCAGGAGTTAAAGTTGTTGGTGTTCCTAAAACTATTGATAATGATTTAAATGCAACTGATTATACTTTCGGTTTTGATACTGCAGTAAATATCGCAACTGAAGCAATTGATAGACTTCATACAACAGCTGAATCACATAACAGAGTAATGGTTGTTGAAGTAATGGGTCGACATGCAGGCTGGATTGCAGTGCATGCTGGTATTGCTGGTGGTGCAGATGTTATCTTAATACCAGAAAAACCTTTTGACTTAAATGAAGTATGCGAAATAATTACGAAAAGACATTCACGCGGAAAGACTTTCAGCATTGTGGTAATTGCAGAAGGAGCTAAAATTAAAACAGAAGAAAGCGTAGACAAAGACGGTTCATTAGTTCTAAGTGATATGGAAGTTGATTCATTTGGTCATGTTAAACTTGGCGGTATTGGAAATGTAATTGCAAAAGAAATTGAAAAGAAAACCGGCTTTGAAACAAGAGCTACTGTTTTAGGTTACATTCAACGAGGTGGAAGTCCAACTGCATTCGATAGAGTCTTGGGAACAAGACTTGGAGTTTTCGCTGCTGAATTAGTTAACAATGGTCAATGGGGTTATATGGCTGCATTGAGAGGTAAAGATATTGTTGCTGTAAAATTAGAAGAAGCTGTAGGTGAATTAAAAACTGTTGATATGGAACTTTATAAAGTTGCAGAAACCTTTTTTGGTTAATAAATGAATTTTATTACAGCAGCAATGTTATTTTAATTGGCATTGCTGCTGTTTTTTTCATACCTGTAAAACTATAATCAAAAAGTTTATAAAAATTACCAAATTAAAAAGATTTTTGTAGTACAAAGATACAAGACAATAATAAGGATATTCCTCGAAAACAAAACTATTATGCTTTATAAACTTTATTAAATTGATAGCATTTATATAAGAATACAACTGCTAAGTTTAGCAAGATCATTCTGTAATAATAATTTTTTTTCGTATAACTTTTTTGAAGTTCAAGTATATATTAATTTTTTCCTTTGTTCCATGCAGTTTTTACCATCCAGAATAAAATTCCTAACAGAATTATCATAAAAATTCTTGCACCCCAAATATAAGGATGATTTGAAAGAGGAACATCTTTAAGCATTAATACAGGAATAGCATCCTGAATAAGCCACCAAATCATAATAATCGATAAAAGTACTGGAGTAATAAATTTCATTATGAAGAAGAAAAATCGAGGTATTTTAATATCGCCACCCTCATTCATTTCCTGCCATGCTTTTTCTGCACCAAATACCCACATAAATAAAATTGATTCAATTAAAGCAAATACAACCAGTCCAAATGTTCCTGCCCAGTAATCTAATTCATTCAGATAACCATATTGCAAAAAGAAAACAACAAATTGAACTGATATGAAAATTCCCACACCTAAAGTAGTGACTGCTTTTTTTCTATTCATTCCAAATTCATCTTCAAGGAATGCAATAATTGGTTGTCCCATAGCAACAGATGAAGTTATGCCCGCAAAGAATAAAAGGAAGAACCATAAAAATCCAAAAATTTCTCCAAAAGGAATTCTTTCAAAAACTAAAGGCATAGAAGCAAAACCCAAATCGAAAGCACCGCCTTTTGCCATTTCCATTGTAGTGGGAATACCAAAAAATGCAACTGCAATTGGAATAGCAATTGAACCTCCTAACACTACTTCTGCAAATTCATTTGTAGCAGAAGTTGCTAATCCAGATAAAACAATATCATCTTTTGGTTTAAGATAACTTGCGTATGCTTGAATTGTTCCCATGCCTAAAGATAATGTAAAGAAAATTTGTCCTGCTGCAGCAAGCCAAATTTTTGGGTCACCTAATTTTGTAAAATCAGGATTCCAGATAAATCCAAAACCATTACTTACCGAATTTTCTGGTATCGAAGGATCAGGAGTTCCAAGAGTTATTACTCTTATTGCAATGATAATCGCAAATAAGAACAATGTTGGCATTGCTATTTTAGCAAGTTTTTCTATTCCCTTGGAAATTCCTTTATACAAAACCCATAGATTTATACTAAAAGTAACTAACATGAAGAAATATGCAGTAGCAATGCTGCTGAAATATTGATTTACTTCGCGTCCTTGATAAGCATAAAGGAATGATTTCATCTCAGAAAAATTTTCTAAACCAAAATAGCTTTTTGTTATTGAAAAGAAGCTGTAACCGAGAGTCCATGATTCAATATATGTATAATAAATAAGAATTACAGTTGATTGAAATAATCCAAGAGCACCAATGTACTTAGCAATTTTATTTTTCCATAGAACATCAAACATACCCGGGGCACTTCCATGTTTGAATTTACCTCCATAACGGCCAATACCCCATTCCATCCACATTAAAGGAATACCTAAAAGAAGGAAAGATACAAAATAAGGAATCATAAATGCACCACCACCATTTTGAGCTGCCTGTACAGGGAATCGAAGGAAATTGCCCAATCCTACTGCGTTTCCTGCCACAGCTAAGATTAATCCGATGCGGCTGCCCCATTGTTCTCGTTGTGTTTGATTTGACATTTATACTCCTTTTATATGATGAAATGAGTAAGAAAATTTTTGCAAATATTAGATAATCATAAAAGAATATCAATAAGATTTTTTATGCTTGCAGAAAAAATAATTTTTCAAATGAAATTTTATTTGTTTGTAACTACAATTAACAAATGATAATCTTTATTGAACTTCTGAAAGTAATAAAGATATTGCTTGAAAGTTATAAGATAAAAAATGTTGTAAAATATATGATTATTTTTTACGGTCAATTAAAATAGAAATAGAGTCATATGAAATCGAGTAATACAATCAATTAAAAGAATAAAATAAAACAAGTAGTTATATGGATTGATGTTGCTATATAAATTTTGATATCAATAATTGTATTGTATGCAAATTTCAATAATGCTTATGTGTACAAAAATTTATAATCTTCTAACTTTTTATCCATATTTATTAACAAAAAAGAAAATTTTTCGATTATTAAAATAAAAAAAGAGGATTTATCTATGAGAATAAGTCTTAAATTACAATTTCTTGCTGCTGCACTTTGTATAGGAATTTGCTTAGTTATTTTGTTTATCGATATTAACTTATGGATTAGCAATATAAATAAATTACTTGAAGAGAATGAAATTAATCAACTAAAAAGCTATGTAGAAAATTTTCAAAATAAATTATTTGTTTTAATAATAATTATTTTTGTTGTTGCATTAATATTGGCAGGATTTTTTATTAAAACGCTTATACCAAAGTTAACATACTTAAAAAAACGAATGCATAGAATATCTACGTTGAATTTTGTTGAAAGTAATAATAACTATAAAATTAATGATGAACTGAGAGATATTAATTTAGATTTAGATAGAGTTGAAAAGACTTTTCATCTTTTTGTTAAAAATACAAGAATGATTGTTAATGGCTTTTATAAATTGAGGACCGAAAAGAGTATTGAAGGTATCTTAGAAAAATTAGCTGATTTAGTCCAAGAAATATTTGATGTTAAGTATGTTGCTATTTCAGTTTTTGATGAAAATTCAAGAGTAAAAAAATTTATAACAAGAGGAATAAGTGAAGAATTAAAAAAATCCATAGGCAAATATCCCGAAGGTAAAGGATTATTAGGTTATATTCATCAAACGAAAGAAACTTTGATGCTAAATGACATTTCAAAGCATCCAAAATCTTATGGCTTTCCTCCTAATCATCCACATATGAAAACTCTTTTAGCAACTCCTCTGACTTATGATAATAAAAGTTATGGCAATTTATATATATCAGAAAAAAATAATGGTGAAGTTTTTAATGAAGAAGATAAAAAATTCATTGAGATGATAGCTACAATTGCTGTTAATAGTATAATAATTTTTGAACATGTAGAATTTATAAATAACAGGAATAATTTGTTAAAAAGAGAATCCGAGAAAATAAAAGAACTGATGAAAGAATTATCTGAAAGGGATTTCATTATAGATTTTAATTTCAAGTTTGAAGATGAGAATAATCAATTCATTTTAGAGAATCTACAATTTATGGTATACTCATTGCGGGATATTCTAAGACAGGTAAGAGAAGTTACAGATAATCTTGCATCAGCTACAAGTCAAATTTCAGCAACTACAGATGAATTAACCGGAACTTTAAGAGAACAGTCGACACAAATAAATGATATTTCCATTGCTGCTGATGAAATGAATTCAGCGATTCAATCTAATGCTGCAAATTCTGTTCAAACTGCAGATAAAGTTACAAATAATGGAGTTATTATAAAGAATAGTATCAATCAGATAGGAGAGACAATAAATAGAGTAAGACAAATTGCGGATTATGTCCAAACAGCAGCTAAAAAACTTGAAGCTCTTGGTAAATCAACTGAATCAATAACAGGCATATTGCAAGTAATTGATGAAATAGCAGATCAAACTAATTTGCTTGCATTGAATGCTGCAATTGAAGCAGCTAGAGCAGGTGAGCATGGGCGAGGTTTTGCTGTGGTGGCAGACGAGGTCAGAAAATTAGCTGAGCGTTCATCAAAGTCTACCAAAGAAATAGGAGATATCATAACATCAATTCAAAAAGAAACTCGTAATGTTGTAAATACAATGAAGGAGGGAAATAAAGAAGTAATTGAAACACTTCAATTAACAGAAAATTCACAAAAATCATTAGCTCAAATATTAAAAAACATAGAAGAGGTTGTTGAATTAATAAATCAAATAGCTGCTGCAAGCGAAGAACAATCTGCAACCTCAAAACAAGTCTCAGAAAATGTAGAAAATATTTCTGAGATGATTCAAAAATCTGTTCAATCAATATCACAAATTTCAGATGCTGCTAATGATTTAACAAAATTAGCTCTTAATCTGCAAGAATTATTGAACATGTTTAAATTATCGGAATCAGACATTCAATATAAGACTAAGAAAATAACAGGTAGTGATATAAGTGTTGACGAATTTGATTTTTCTGCTGCTAAACTTGCACATAGACAGTGGAAGATGAGATTGTTAAACATTATAAGTGGTAAAGAAAGTATTGAAGCTCATGTTGCTGGTAATTACAAAGGGTGTTCTCTTGGTAAATGGTATTATAATTCTGGATTAAAAAATTTTAGAAATGATAAAGATTTTGAGGAATTAGAAAAGTGGCATATATCATTACATAAATTAGCTGAAGAAATTGTTAATGATGTGAATAATAACAAAAAAGATGAAGCTAAAAATAAATTAGCTGATATTGAAGAATATAGTTCAAAAATTATTGAATTGTTAGATAAACTAGAAAGAAAGTCTCAAAAAATGAAATTGTCTTTGGTAAATGTAGCTAACTAAAATTGTTAGGTCTAAAATTAGTCGTAATGACTTTAAATAAATTATCTGCGAAAAATATATATCTAAGTTTATTGCAATATTTATCGGAATAGTCTTATAGAAAAGATATCAATAATTATTTTCTTAGGTATGAAAATTTAGCGGATATTAATTATAAAAACATTTAAATGAGTTATAAAACTTAACTTTAATAGTATCATTAAAATTCTGCAAGCGAAAATTTTTGTTATAAAATTAACATTACAAAATTTATACATCCATGAGTTAGAGATTAATTTTCCCTTACAATATGTAACATCAATTACATATTAAATTATTCGGGTATTGTTTCCAATAAAGTCTTTTTTTGTCGCATCTATTAATAATTATGAGAATAATCTCAATTAACTTCAGGCTGAATGTCCAGTGATAATCTCTATTAGTAAAGATAATTGCTTTTTTTATTATTGATTAGAGAAATATTTAATACTTTATTATCTTTTTCTAAAAATTATTTTCTTGACATTTGTCATAGCAGAAGTTATCTTGCGTGCAGAATCAAATCAAATAACTAATTAATTGATTATTCCTATTTTTCCTCTTTAACATAAATAAGAGCCAGCCGAGTTTAATGAATAAACCCGAAAGGAGGGTGTATGAAAAATTTATTTATTGTATTTCTTTTTTTATTTAGTAGTTTAATTATTGCGCAACCAACTAACCCTGACCCAGCTGACGGAGCGGTTGGAGTTGGTGTGGTTCATAATTTTTCCTGGACATGGGGCTCAACTGCAAATCGAATTAGATTCGATATTAATGTAGGTATGAGTTCACCTACTGTCTATACAATTTCTCCTGCAGCTAATTCATTTACAAATACAGTACCTTTAACTAACTCAGTTACTTATTACTGGCAAGTTAGTGATGATGGAGGAACCACATGGTATCCAGCGACACCATGGAGTTTTACTACAATTCAACCAGCAGTTCCTTATTTAACAAATCCTCTAAACTCTGCAGTCATTGGTGATCAAACAATAATATTTGCTTGGTATTCCGGAACTACAGGGATACAATATACTTTAGAAGTTTCAACGACTTCTGATATGTTGAATCTTGTACCTGCAGCTACTACTACCACAACTAATACATCAGTTACTCTTAATACCTCAATATTTAATACCGGTACTGATTATTGGTGGAGAGTAACCTCCAAAACTTTGGGCGGAGTAATTATAAATTATTCCAATGTATGGAAATTTAGTATTGCAGGATTGCCTAAACCAGTTGCATCTTATCCTATAAATGGAATTAGCATTTATAATAATCCACCAAATTTATATTGGTATTTATTAGGTTATAATGCGAAAGTAACAAGCTATAGAGTAAAATATAGTACTACTTCAGGCTCATATACTGTCGGCTTAGGCACTACAAATGCTACAGAAGGTTATTTTGATACAGGCAATCCAAACTGGTTTACAACTATTCCATTTGCTTTAACAGCAGGACAAACATATTATTGGAAAGTAGCATCTTGTGACGGTACTAACGAATCAGCTTACTCTGATGAACAAAATTTTGTTGTATATGGCAATCAAACATTTTTGGTTTGTTACCCAAGTTATCCAATTTTAGGAGCAACCGTTGATGCTCAACCGACATTTTATTGGTATACTAATGTTTATGCTCCATTGTTATATTTTAGATTAGAGATAGATGATGACCCAAATTTTGGAAGTGTAGACTTAACAGTAAATAATATTCCATCAACTTCATATACATTAACTGCATCAGATTTAACCACACTTAATCCAACATTAGGTGGAACCTATTACTGGCGAGTAAGTGGGGGTTTTGCTTTAAATAGTTTTGGGACACCATCAACACCAGCAAGTTTTGTATACCCAACTTCAGTAAATAATACTGCAACTGTCCCTGTTCCAACTTTAACAAATCCAATTTCGGGTTCTGTAGTGTTTGTAACAAATCCAACATTAATGTGGTCATTAATACACTCTAATCCATTGCAGTTTAAAGTAATTTATTCTACAGACCCTTCAACAACTAATGGGGTTTTAGATAATCCAATCGTTCCTATAGCTTCAACACCATGGATAAATGGTACATCTTTTGTTTTAACAGGTTTAACACCAGGAGCAACATACTATTGGCAGGTCAAAGCGAGAGAACTTCCATCTTTAACAGAATCTGCTTGGTCGTCACTAGGATATTTTACTGTATCACCAGGGGCCTCGAGCGTTGTGCCTTTAGCAGGAAGTCCAATTAATGGCTATCCAATTAATTCTACTAATGTTACTGTATCCTGGATTATTCCCGCCCCAAGTGAAAGTAAATTAACATATGACTTTGAATATGCAGATAATAAACAATTTATTAATGCAACTAAGATTTCAAGTTTAACAACAAATAGTGTTACACTGGAAGGTTTGGAAAAAAATAAAGTTTATTATTGGAGAGTTGCATCGAAAACTGATAAAGGAGAAGTATCTGATTATTCTGCTCCTGCAGTATTTAGCACTGGAAGTGTTGTAAGTGTTTCAGATGTATCACTTCCTAATCAATTTGAACTGTACCAGAATTATCCAAATCCATTTAACCCTTCTACTATGATTAAATTTACATTACCGGAAAATGGGATTGTAACATTAAAGATTTATGATATCTTAGGAAATGAAATTAAAACATTAATAAATAACGAGTATTCAAAAGGAACTTACGAAGTGCAGTGGAATGGAGATGATAATTTTGGAAGAAAAGTTACATCTGGTTTATATATCTATAAGTTAAATTCCGGAAAATTTTCAGCTGCTAAGAAAATGTTATTAATTAAATAAGCATAGAGAGTGAGGTTGATATGAAAAAATTAGCAGCTTCATTAATGCTTTTATTCTTTCTGGCAGTAATTGGATTAGCTCTCTATGCTTGCCATGTAACATATTTTTCATAAAAGAATCAAAAGGGGTATCAAGTTTTGATACCCCAATAATGTAAATTTAATTATGAGGGTGGCAAATGAAAAAAATTGTATTAGTTATATATTTTATTACAAATACCTTATTGATATTTGCAGAAAGTCCAGTTAATAGTTCAACGGGGATATCAGTTACACCAAATTTTTCTTTTAATTCTGTAACTGTTCCACCAACAACCCATTTACAAGTGTCAACAACGAATGTATTTAATCCTGGAGATTTAGTTTTAGATGTTAACCTATCAAATGGGAATACAAGTTATACATTTAATGCAGTAGATTTAATAAATTCGTTATTGGGGCAGCCAAGTTTAGATTATAACACTACATATTACTGGAGAATTTATGATGTAGATGGTTCAAATGTAATCGAACCAGCAACTCCTCCAAATTATTATTCATTTACAACCATTACTATGCCTAATCCTGCATTATTAGCTCCGGCGAATAATTCATCAGGAATTTCAATAACACCAACTTTTACATGGAACTGGTCAGGTGTCGGTACTCCAACATTTACTATTGAAATTGCTACAGACTTAGCATTTACAAATATTGTATTTGGACCACAAACAGTAACTTCTCCCTTCAATCTAAGTGACATTGATGCATTGGATAATGGAACAATTTATTATTGGAGAATAACAGCTACATTAGGATTGCAACAGTCTGTAGGTGTAGCAAAATTCAGCACAATACCACAAGGGAAACCTATTTTACAGAGTCCTATAGATGCTACAATTATAAATGGTAATGTTATAAAATTTGAATGGTTGGCACCATATCAAGGATTAAAATATTCAGTTGAAGTTGATGATAATCCTAATTTTTCAAGCCCGGTTTCTGGTTTCCCAACTCCGTTAAGTACTCAAACAGATTATAATTTTCAGTTTACAATTAGTTCATTACCTGCAGGAACTTATTACTGGAGAGTAAAATCATACACAAATAATAATACACTTGTAAGTATTTCATCTGTTTGGACATTTATTATACCAGGGCCACCAACTGCAATTCCACTGTATCCAACTAATGGAACTATTATTTATACAATATATCCAACGATTTACTGGACTTTGAATAATAATTACAATAATGCACCTAATTATTGCAGAGTAAGATGGGGAACATCATCAGGTGGACCATATACAAATACAAGTATACCAACGTTAAATAATTATATTGTTTTATCTGGATTCAATTTAGCAACTACTTATTATTATGTAATTGATGTTTCTCAGGATATTAATTTTACGTCATATACAACAAGTACAGAAGAAAGTTTTGCAATTTATTATGCTTCAATTGCTAATGTTCCCGTTTATCAGACATATCCAACAACAGGTACAATCGTATATACTCTGACGCCAACACTATATTGGTTCCTTAGTATACATATACCTAATGTAACATTTGATTTGCAGGTGGATGATGATGCAGGTTTTACAGCTCCTATATTAATTAATCAAACAGGGATTTCAGGTTATGAATTTACTACAAGTCCTCTAACGGCTGGAACGACATACTGGTGGCGTGTTAGAATAAATGGTGGCGGAACCTGGTATACTCAATCATTTGATGTTGATGCTAATGCAGTAATAACATCTGGTAATTATCCAGTAATTCCGACTCCTACTTATCCAACTTCTTCAATTGTTGTTTACACTCAAAGTCCTACATTACAATGGGTAGCTAATTCTTCAAGTCAATTAGAGTATCAGGTAATATGGTCTTCAGATCCAACATTAAGCTCTGGTGTTCTTGTGAATACATCAGCACCATTAGGTGGTCAATCAGGTTGGCTTATTACTAATCAATATAATTTAACAGGCTTAACACCCGGTACAACATACTACTGGCAGGTGCGTTCTAGATTAGCTTCAAATCCGTCGAACATTTCTAATTATTCATCAGTAGCGCAGTTCACTGTTTCTCCGGGAGCCTTACCAGTTGTAGTGTTGCCTGCCAATCCAATTTATGGAACTGAATTAAATTCTTCTAATGTATGCTTATCGTGGATACTGCCTGCTCAAAGTGCTTCTCCACTAAAATTTGATTTAGAATTATCTACAAATGAAAATTTAACTAATCCGTTGATTATAAGAAATATTCATTCAACAAATTATACATTTGAAGGACTTAAACCTGGGAAATATTACTGGAGAGTTCAATCAAAAACGAATAATGGGGAGAAATCTGATTATTCATATAAAAGTGAATTTATTATTGAGGCTATTACCGAAGTCAGTGAAAATATAGATATCATAAGAGAATATTCTCTTGGACAAAATTATCCCAACCCATTTAATCCATCTACAATGATAAAATATACATTACCCCATAACTCTTTTGTTACATTGAAAATTTATGATATACTTGGAAGAGAAATTAAAACACTAATTTCAGAAAATCAAAATACAGGTGAATACTCCGTTAAATGGGATGGAACAGATAATTCAGGTAATCAAGTAACAAGTGGAATTTATATATATAAAATTGTTGCTAATAATTTTATAGCGTCTAAAAAAATGATATTAATGAAATAAAGAAAAGGAGATAAACTTGAATAAATTTATCTTTTCTTTAAGTATATTATTTTTTCTGGGTGTTATAAGCTTTGCTCTTTATGCATGTTATATAACATATTTTTCATAATATATAATTTGATATGAATATTTTTTGAAAAGGCTGTGCACTTTACGCAGCCTTTTCTTTTATTATCAAACTCATTTTTATATATGACAACAAAATTGAATTCTATGATATTTTTAATTGTTATTTAGATGAAATTATAATGGAGGGTATTATGCCAAAAAATTACATTTCAAATAAAGATGAAACTGTTCGTATGTTTGAAAATGATATTCTCGAAGCTCTTTCAAGAGTTCATTGGTCTGTGCCATTGTGGATTTATGTCCCTGTAGTTTTATATTTCTCTTATAGAACTTTTTTTATCTATTCATTATCATTTTATGAATTTGCCAAATGGTTTATCATTGGTATAGTTATTTGGACATTTACTGAATATACACTTCATCGATTTGTATTTCACTATCAACCCAAAAGTGCATGGGGTAAAAGAATACATTTTATTATACATGGTGTTCATCACGATTATCCTAAAGATTCAAAAAGACTTGTGATGCCTCCGTCTGTGAGTCTGCCACTTGCCGCATTATTTTTTATTTTATTTGTTAATCTTCTCGGAGAAAAAAATGTTAATCCATTCTTTGCAGGTTTCTTAGTTGGTTATTTATTTTATGATATGACACATTATGCAGTTCATCATTTCAATATGCATAATAAATTATGGTTGGCAATAAAAAATCATCATATGAAACATCATTACAAAGATTCAACTAAAGGTTTTGGCGTAAGCCAACCAACCTGGGATTATGTTTTTGGTACAAATTTTACAGCAAAAGAAAAAAATGATGTTGTGGAATCCAACATTTAACTAAATTTTTTAGCAAATGAAAATTATTATTTATTAATCTTCATTTTATAATTATCAGATTATAAAATTAAATTTCCGTCTATCTTTCATATAAAACATTTATTTTAGTAATGAAAAAAATTAAAGAACTTGATGAGCATAAAAATTATAATTTCTTTATTAATTATTCTGATAGATATAATTCCTACTTGTTCAAATAAACTTAATGCAGAAACTGATTTTTATATTCGATTAAATCAAATTGGATTCTTACCTGATGACATTAAAACTGCTGTTGTTATTTCAAAAACTAAACTTGATAACAAAGAAGCAATTATTAAAGAAATAAATTCTGATAAAGTAATTTACAGAACTTATCTGCAAGAATTATCAAATGGTTATGGCAATTTTAGATACACTTATAAAATTGATTTTTCTAATTTAAGAACAGAAGGCGAATTTGAAATTCTTATCAATAAAAGAAAATCTTATTCGTTCAAAATTGGGAAAGATATTTATGATGATATTACTTCTTCATTGTTAGAGTTTTTTAAAGTTCAAAGATGCGGCTATACAAATCCGTTATTACATGATGTCTGTCATATTGCCGATGCTACAAACATTATTGATGGGAAAAATCAAATTAACAAAAATATTGATGTAACAGGCGGTTGGCACGATGCAGGAGATTATATAAAATTTTTGAACACTACAGCTTTTTCTACCTATATGCTATTGTTTTCTTATGAGTTCGATTCTCAAAAATTTGGATTCGATAAAGATAAAAATGGTTTGCCTGATATTCTGGAAGAAGCTAAAGTGGGACTCGATTGGCTTTTGAGATGTAATTATGAAGATAAAAAATTTATCACTCAAGTTCAGGATTTGAAAGACCATGAATCTGAATGGAGAATGCCAGAAAATGATAAGTATACTTTTGATAGACCTGCATTTTTAGGAATAGGAAAAAATTTAATTGGTATTTATTCTGCAACCTTAGCTCTTGCATCAAGAATCTGGAAAGAAAAATTTCAGTATTATGAATTTGCTGATAAATGTTTGAATACTGCCAAGCATTTTTATTCAATCCGAAATAGTGTACCGAATATTGACAGCAGTGGCACAGGTATGTATATAGACAGTGATTTCAATGGCAAATTAGCACTCGCAGCTATTGAATTGTTTATTTCTACGAATAATAAAAACTATTACAATGATGCAATTAATTATGCTGATTCAGCAAAAAATAATTTCTGGTGGAGCTGGGGAGATATCAATCCTTTAGTTCATTATAAACTTGCAAAATATGATAATAGCTATCTTGCATTTTTAAAAAATAATCTTGATGAATTTAATAAGTTTAAAAGTAAGAATGTTTTTGGAATAGCAACACAATTAAATTGGGGAAGCAATAATACATTGCTTGGCATAACTCTGCAAAATATATTGTGGAAGAGATTAACTAAAGATTCTACTTTTGATACTTTAGGTGTATATCAGAGAGATTTTATTATGGGAAGAAATCCATGGGGAATAAGTTTTATATTTGGTTATGGTGAAAATTACACTAAAAATTTTCATCATCAAATTTCATATTTCAAGAAAAAATTGCCTGGTGGATTTGCTGCAGGACCAGTTTCTAAAAAATTATTGAATGATTTTAAAATTCAGTTTGAAGAAAAAGATTCATATTTATTATTTCAAACTGATGAAATATATTATAGAGATGATAGATACGATTACATTACAAATGAACCAACAATAACAGCCAATGCTACAGCAATATTTGTATTTGGTAATATGAAAAATTAAGATTTGTTGATTGTATTAAAATGGAGCAACAATTTCATTTTAAGAAAAATTATTTCAATGCATGTTCATTTTTATAATATAATTAATATTTTTAGTGGCATATAAATTGGCTATTAATAAGAAAATTAGGATTCATTATGCTAAGTACTGTTAAAAAAGTTCCGTCTGGATTTTCATTCGTTGATAAAAATTGGGGTGGTGTATACAGAGGAGGAAGTTATTTATTAATTGGTCCAAGAAAATCCGGCAGAACATTAATTGGTTTGCAGTTTGCACTTGAAACTGCAAGAAGTGGTGAGACATGTGTATATTTTACAATCATGCGGCCAAAAGATTTAATGATACAAGCTGCATCTATTAATTTTGATATTCAATCGTACATGAATCAAAACTTGATAATAGTAGTTAGAGTAGCTCCACCAAATGAAATTTATGATATGTATAATCCTGATGATTATCTCGTAGAATATTTTAATGATATACTTACAGTAATAAATCAATATAATCCTACAAGAATTATTTTTGATGAATTAACTCCTTTCGTTGGATTTAGAAATTTGGATTATTTAAGAAATGCATTTCTTCATACAATTGAATCAATTGAAGAAAGGGATATAACAAGTTTATTTATAATAAGTGAACCGGCTACTCAAAAAGCTCATTCTATTGTAGAAGGATTATCACAATTTGTAACTGGATTAATCCAGCTCAAAAAAGAAACAGGTAGAGAAAGATTTCATGGTGGAATAGTAACAATTACTCCTAATGTTGGCCATACAGAAGGTGAATTCAGTGCAGAATATAGAATAGTGCCAAATAAAGGTGTAACTACAGATTTTACAAAAGAAACTTATCCAACAGAAGAATACGATAATA
>JARYLX010000319.1 GCA_029907415.1 Melioribacter sp. | reverse complement strand
AAGAATGGTTATGATGATGAATATAAAATTGAAGATGTTTTCAAAATGTGGTTAAAAGAAATTTTTGTTGATACATACTCAGAGGAATTTTATTCTAATTGTGTTAACGAATTAGTCAAATTGGAATTATCGTTTGAAGAAGAAAACTGTTACTTAGATAATGAAATATTGATGAGAATTGATTCTATTCGTGCAAAAAATAAAGTATTTCTTTCAGACTTTTATATGAGTAACGAACAGGTGAAATATTTACTTGAAAAAAAAGGTTTTCCAAAACATTTATTGCAGGGTTTTACTTCGGCAGACCTTGGATACAATAAAAGAAGTGGCAATATTTTTAATAGAATTGAAGAATTATTCAATATCACAAAACCTAAACATATCCATTTAGGGGACAATGTTTTTTCTGATTATTTTATTCCTATGCATCTTGGTATTTCGTCAATTTTGTATTTTAATCAACATGAGGAAAATAAGCGTAATAAACATAATCGTTTCAAATTGCGAAGGTCTGATAGAACATCATACTTTGTTGAATTACAACAGAGTTACAGAGAATTAATAAGAAATAATTCATCTAAATCTGACGAATTATTTAATATTGGTTTAGACACATCATTATTATTGTTTAATTTTATTCTTTTTATCATAGAGGAAGTAGTATCTGAAGGTTTTAATAAATTATATTTTTTCACCAGAGAAGGTGAATTTTTCATAAAAATTTATAATGAAATAAAAAAATCAAACTTATTTGATTTTGAATTACCAGAAGCCTATATACTGGAGGTTAGTCGTTTATCTACTTTTGCTCCTTCGATTAGAGAAATTACAACTCAGGAATTCATGCGCATTTGGAATTTATACTCAAAACAAACCGTAAGTGCATTATTTAAATCATTAAATGTAGTTACTGATAATTTCCTCCCGATTTTGTCAAAATATAATTTAAAACCAGAAACAGAAATAATATACCCTTGGACAGACGAAAGAATAAAAAATTTATTTTCTGATATCGACTTTAAACAAAAATTACTTAATGAGATTTCTAAGCAAAAAGAACTTTTTATTGAATATTTCAAAGCAAAAGGTATAGAAAACAATGGGAGTAAAATTGCAATTGTAGATATCGGATGGCGTGGAACTATACAGGATAATTTAGCTTACATTTTTGATAAGAATATTTTCTATGGGTATTATTTTGGATTATTTAAATATCTAAACACTCAACCAGTTAATTCATTGAAAAAAGCATTTATTGCAAATCAAAACATTGAGAACAGCAAAAATGATATTTTATTGAATTTTGTCTCTCCAATTGAAATGTTATTTAATTCGGATGGAGGCAGTGTAAAAAAATATTATAAGAATGAATCAGAGATATGCGCTAAAAGAGAAATAGAACCAAGTGAAGAAGAAGTTTTTATTAAATATACAAAATACTTCCAGAATGGCGTTTTATCAGCTATACCATATCTTAGTAATTATGTTAGAAGATATTCTTTAACAAGTGTTGAACTTAAAAGAAAATCTATAGACATTTTGAAAAATCTAATAAATAATCCACCCCAAATTATATCTGAGGCATACTATAGTCTAAATCATAATGAAAGTTTTGGTTTAGGTAAGTATGAAAATAAAAGTAAATTTTTACAAGAAATGAATTTTATTAAAGAAGAATACTTAAGAGGTAATTTTTCATCTTTTGAAGAAAACCTTCATCGTACTACTTGGCCTCAAGGGTTTCTTAGATTATGCAATATGAGATATAACTTCTTTAATTTAGAGCAACCAATAATATATAGATTAACAATAGATGAGAGAAATAATCTAAAAAATTTATGTGATAAAGCCTTAGTATTTTATATGAATGGTGAATATAAAGAGTCACTCAAATATGCATTAGAGGCTCTTTCTATAGACCCTAATAGAATATCTACTTTATACTTACTATACAAAATTACTCAACATATTTCAATGAAAGAAGCAATGGGTTATTTGAAAAAGATCTTAAATTTGTATAATAGAGAACCTAAAGCAAATAATGAATTAGCACGACTTTCATTCTCAATCGGAGATATTGACAAAGCAATTAAAATATTACAAAAAATTAAAGATGATAATTATACTATAGCTCAACTCAATTTGAGCAAATTGTATTTGAATAAGTTTTATATGAAATCAAAAAAAATCCCTCCTTTTTTACAAAACAGTATTATAAAGGAATACTCAAAAGAGTTATTTGAAGATTTTAATAGTTTAGAAAGTAATAAGAATATTCAAAAAAGTGTTAATGTATTTAATGAAGAATTTACGAAGACAAGTATTAATCAAAAAAAGATGAACTATGAAGTATCTATTTTAGTGGCAACATTTAATGGATTGGAGTATACACAAAAATTTATTGAATCTTTAATTTCTTCTACTGATATAAATTATGAATTAATTATTGTAGATAATAACAGTCACACTGAACTTTTAAGATATCTTAAAAGATTGGAAAATAAAATTAATAACATCAAGATAATTTATAATAAAGAAAATTATGGATTTCCCAAAGCTATTAATCAAGCTATTTTATTGGCAAATTCAAATTACCTATTAATAGTAAATAATGATATTATCTTTACTGAGAAGTCAATTGATAGATTAATTGATTTTGCTAAAACAGATCCCAATATTGGTATCGTAGCACCTATAAGCAATGAAGTTAGCGGTTTACAAAGGGATTTGGATGCTAAATATACTTCGATCGAAGAAATGCATAAATATTCGAATTTTATTAGAGAAAATAATAAAGGTCAACTATTATTTTTCCCACGTGTCGCATTCCTTTGTACCTTAATTAAAAAGGAATTAATTGAAAAAATCGGCGGACTTGATGAAAGATTTTCCCCTGGTAATTATGAAGATGATGATTTTTGTCTGCGTGCTCAACTTGCTGGATTTAAAACTGTAATTGCAAAAGATGTTTTTATTCATCACTTTGGTTCAAAGAGTTTTAAAGCTAATGGAACAGAAGCTTATAGAAAACGACTTGAAACTAATAAACAAATTTTCATTGATAAATGGGGTGCTACACCAGATGAAATCTGGCTCCAAAATAAAACTATTAAGCAGCGCCAAATATATTATCCCATAGATAACGATTTGTTCAAACAATATTTTGAAAGAACTAAGATACATATAGCAGA
>JARYLX010000318.1 GCA_029907415.1 Melioribacter sp. | reverse complement strand
CCGAGCAGTTTTCTCATATGCTTTCTGGCCACTTACTTGAAAAGCTTCCAGATAGGCCATGGATATTAAAGCCTGATCATAAAGCATTTTTTCAAAATGTGGCACCAGCCAATTTTCGTCGGTTGAATATCGATGAAAACCATAACCAATTTGGTCATAAATTCCACCATTGCGCATTTCGACAAGTGTCTTTAATGCCATTTTTAAGGCATTTTCTTCTCCGTAGTTTAAGTAATAATTAAATAGAAAAATTAGATTATGCGGTGATGGGAATTTGGGTGCTGTTCCAAATCCGCCGTGTATTTCATCAAAATTATTTTTGAGCGAAATAAAAGTTCTTTTCAAAATGTCTTGATGCAAATCTTCTTCTTCAGAGGATTGGAATTGCAATTCTAAATATCTTGTTATTTCATCTGTGCTTCTCAATAATTCATCTTTTCTTGTTTTCCAGAGTTCAATGATATGGTTTAATAAATCTACAAATCCAATTCTTCCAGCATAAGAATATTTTGGGAAATAAGTGCCTGCGTAGAATGGCTTTTTGTCGGCTGTCATAAAAATTGATAATGGCCAACCTCCTCTTCCAGTTATTATTTGACATACTAGCATGTAAATATTGTCTATATCAGGACGTTCTTCTCTGTCTACTTTTATTGAAACAAAATTTTTATTCAGGATTTCTGCAACTTTTTCATCTTCAAAAGATTCATGAGCCATTACATGGCACCAGTGGCATGTCGAATATCCAATTGAAAGAAATATCGGTTTGTCTTCCCTTCTTGCTTTTTCAAATGCTTCATCACACCAGGGGAACCAATCAACTAAGTTATTCGCATGTTGAAGCAAATAAGGTGATTGTTCTTTTGCTAATCTATTTTTCATAAACTTTTTATTAAGTTAACTTTATAAAATGCAATTTAGTTCAATTGTGACCGAAGTGTTTTTACTGGGAAATACTAATTGCTTATAGATATAAATAAAAAATCCATGAGTTTTTCAATAGATTACTCGAAGAAAAAATTATTAGCATAGACTATGATGAAATTAAAAAGGATGGCAAAAGTAAAGAGAATGATGCTCAATATAATGAGGAAATGAGTGTTACAGGGACTTCTCCGGCTATTGCATACCCTTTGTATGAAAAACAATTAATTGATAAACAAGATTTTAGAAAAGTAGATGCAATTACTGGTGCAACTTATTCCCTCTTCAGGTTCCGTTATGCTCTTTCAATTGCACTAATGAAAGCAAGATTGGCAAATCAATAAACAGCTGTAATTTTTTACTTCAGGATTACATTTTAATTCTGCATATTAAACTTGATCCTTATAAGTAACAGGTTTATTAATAACATAATCTTTGTTTTTCATAGTTTTTTTATCAGTCTTAAATACAAAAAAACTGTTAAATTTATGAAGAAATTTTTAAGGAGTAACTCTAAAATTAATACCAGAAATGAAACTGCAATACCAATGCATTATTGTTTTTGTTTGGATTTTCAAGGTTAATTCTATACTGAGGCCGCAATTCAATAAAACTAAATGGAAAGAACTCAAATCCGATTACTAAATGTGCATGTTCATCTTTTTCTTTTGAAGTATTGATATCAAAATTATCATAACGAACAACGGCATCGAGCCCAACCATTAATTGATAAGTTGCTTCTATCATCATTGCTGATGAATTAGTATTTTTCTCGATGTAATCTTTTGCAATGTCAAATTCTCCCATTAACGAAAAATATTTTGTTCCAATCCCTAAAAATCCTCCATAAAGCAGAGTGTTTAATGTTGCACCAAAATTTTTTGTTTTTGTAGAAGCAAAAGAGCCGCCAAAAAGCAAATTAATTTTTTCTAAAGAAGGAGTTATTTCAAATCTTGAAGTAATAGTTGGGTCAGTTGTTAATGTTGTATTAAATTTACTTTTACCAATACTAAAAGTTAGATGAGTAATATCGGTTAAGTTTGCACCTAGTTCAATGCCTGTTTCGATATAAAAGGGATTATAAATTAATCCTTGAATGGAGCCAATAGAAAACAGAAGTCCAAAGTCGCCGCCGCGGGTATAAGAAGTGTGGTCATCTAATCGAATTCCAAAATAAGGAGTGAACGAACCAATCTTTATGTAACTTTCATTTGGTAAAATTCTCGCTATTGCAAAAGCTTCCCAAATTGATTGAACGAAATCATATCTGGCAGCAACATCAATTTTTTTAGATATTCCTGCATTTAAATAAATTGAGCCAGTCATATCCTGGAAATCTGCTCTGTTCTTTTCTTGTGAATAAAGGAATTGAGAACGATAATCGAAACCAAATGAAACATTTTCTGTAAATTTTTGAGAAAGACTAAAGTCTTTTTCTCTTGGTGAAATCATGCTTAAAACATTTTTGCCAAAGAAAAATCCATTTTCATTTCTTATCATTCCACCGGTTGGATTGATATGGCAATCGCTGCATTTATCGCCTAAACGCATCGAAAAGCGCGGAAGTGAATATAATTCTATGATTGCAATAAAAAATAAAAGTGATGTTATTTTTGTCTTCATAACAAGGTTATCTTAAAAGAATCATTCTATTTGCTTTGCTAAAATGTCCTGCATTAAGCTGATAGAGATAAATTCCTGTCGAAACATCTTCCCCCTTTTCATTTTTTCCGTTCCAAACTTTTTCATATCTGCCAGCAGATAAATTTTGACTGACTAAAGTTTTAATTAGCTCACCATTGATATCGAAAATTTTCAATGTAACAAATTCTGTTTGAGGTATTTCAAAAATAATGTTAGTAGATGGATTAAAAGGATTTGGATAATTGTTAAGCAGTTTATATGTGAAAATGTTCTCAGAAAGTTCAACTGAATTTATATTAGGTTTGCTGTTTGGGTCGCCTGGATTTGAAACCAAATTAGAATTGCCAGGATTAGGTTGACCGGGTCTCCACGTTCCATTTGGGTCTTGAAGTTCAACTCCGTTTGAAAAGCCATCGCCGTCTGAATCTAAAGATGCTAATTGTGAATCCCAAAAATCTTGAAATCCATTTGGTGTAACTCTTGCTTCTACTGCTTTGCCAAAACTATTTCGAGCACCACCGCCATCGGGATTTGTATGGCAATTACCACACATAAATTTGTTCCCATTTGGAATTTTATCTACGCGAAAACTTCGGGATATCAAAACTGCTGATGCAAAAAAAA
>JARYLX010000317.1 GCA_029907415.1 Melioribacter sp. | reverse complement strand
TTTAGCTGTTTTTTCTTCTTTTGTTTCTTTCACAATTGTAGATTTTGTAAGATTAGAAAGTTGAAATGTTGGTTTGCTAATTTCTTTTTGAGCAGTTTGAAATGTTTTTCCAAGCAAAGTTTTTCTTTTTTCTTCTCTAATTCTTGTTTTAATTTCATCCTGCAGACCGATTAACCTTTTTGCGACCTCATCCTTAAGTGACTCTTTTGGTTGTTCTATCTCAAGAATAATCGGAATTAATGACACAATATTTTGCAATTCCCCCAATGCCCCTTCGGGTAATTCACCTCCGGCATCGACATAATCTTTGAATTGGATAAAATTCTTTCTATCCATGCACCCAATTGCAAAAGCAGCCATCATCTCGTGAATTGCATCATCGGACATTTCTATTACTCCTTCGTCAGGTTATCTCTAAAATTATGTAAAGCATTCATAACTTTGCTTCTAACAGTTTCAATTGGCACATTCAATTTATCCGCAATTTCGTCAATTGTATACCCTTCATAATATGCAAGATGAAGAACATATTTTTGTGTATCTGTAAGTTTTGATAAAGCACGTTCAACTTTTGGCACCAAACTCATTGCAGTATTCAAATCAAGACTATCCATATCATCTGGAAAAGTAGGAATAATAAAATAATCCTCATATTCATCATCGTAGATTTGAGAAGTTGAAAGAGAGTTCCTGCTTCTTCGAAGAGTATCAACTGCTTTATTTCGTGCTAATGTTATAAGCCAGCTATAAACATTACCGTTATTAAAATTGAACCTAAAAGTCTTTCGCCAAACTATTACAAAAACATCTACAAGCACTTTTTCAGCAGTCTCTTCATCGGGCGTAATTTTTTTTATTAAAGTATAAAGAAGTGGTGAATATCTGTCATATAATTCTTCGAGAGCACGCGATTCAAAATTCGCAATCTCTCTCATCAATTCTAAATCTGTTAACTCTTTGAAGCTGTTCAAATATTTTACACCTTCAGAATATTTATAATCAAAACTATTATTACTATTACAAAATTACAATATATTTATTAAAAACTGCATTATTTTATATCAGCAATCCGAATAATTATATGTAACTTCTGAAAAAGATTTCGTATTGACTGTAATTCAAACTACACAAGCATTCTGATGGAACAAAGCGAAAATTTATTTAATAATCAATAGTTTCCTGTTTACACAGAAATGAGACATTGAAATTTCGAGAAACCTCTATAGATTCAAATTTTCACTTAATAAAAATTACATCATCACACATTCCTTCCATTTTTTATTATATTTGCTCACATTTTATAAAAAATCTCTGCATTCACTATGACATCAAACGAAATTAGACAACAATTTTTAGATTTCTTTGTTAATAAAGGTCACAAACTTGTACCAAGTGCACCAGTAGTTCCTCAGGGTGATCCAACTTTACTTTTTACAAATGCCGGTATGAATCAATTTAAAGATGTATTTCTTGGGATTGGTACACGAGATTATAAAAGAGCTGTTGATACACAAAAATGCATAAGGGTTTCAGGTAAACATAACGACCTCGAAGAAGTTGGATACGATACTTATCACCACACTTTTTTTGAAATGCTCGGGAACTGGTCTTTTGGAGATTATTACAAAAAAGAAGCAATTCAATGGGCTTGGGAATTATTAACTGAAGTATGGAAACTTCCTAAAGAAAGACTATGGGCAACAGTATTTAGAACAGATGATGAAGCTTATAATTTGTGGAAAGAGGTTACAGATATTAATCCAGCACATATTTTAAGATTCGATGAAAAAGATAATTTCTGGGAAATGGGCGAAACAGGTCCCTGCGGTCCTTGTTCAGAAATTCACATTAATTTGAGTAATGATTATGAAAATCCAGCATGGGTCAATGCAGGAAAACCCGAATGCATTGAAATATGGAATCTTGTTTTTATTCAATATAATCGTGATGAAAATGGTATCCTTCACGAACTGCCTGCAAAACATGTCGACACTGGAATGGGCTTTGAAAGAATTACTGCAGTTCTTCAGGGAAAAAAATCAAATTATGATACAGACATTTTTACTCCAATAATAAATTCAATAGAAAATCTATCCGGATTAAAATATAATTATAATTTGCCTGCTGAAGATAAATCTGCTGAAGGCCAGAACAATATTGCAATGAGAGTAATTGCAGACCATATCAGAACTCTTACATTTGCAATTGCTGATGGAGCAGTACCAAGTAATGATGGAAGAGGTTATGTGCTTAGAAGATTATTAAGAAGAGCTTCAAGATATGGCAGAAAAATTAATCTTAAAGAACCATTCCTCTATAAACTAGTAGAAGTAGTTGTGAAAAATTTTTCAAATGTTTTTCCTGAAATAAAAGAAAATCAAACTAAGATTGAAAAAATTATAAAAGTAGAAGAAGAAAGTTTTAATTTGACTCTTGATAGAGGAATAGAATTATTTGAAAATTTAATTGTGAAATTGAAAGAAAATAATCAAAAGGTAATTCCCGGAGAAGAAGTATTTAAGCTGTATGATACTTATGGATTTCCAGTTGATTTAACGAATGTGATGGCAAGAGAAAACGGTTTTACAATTGATGAAAATAGATTTAATCAACTAATGGATGAACAAAAAGAAAGAGCAAGAAAATCAACAAAAGAAAAATTAAGCGGGGTAAATGTAATTATTAATTCAACAGATGATTTTGAAATCTCTTCAACTATTCCAACTGAATTTACTGGCTATGATGAACTTAAGACAGATGCTGAGGTAATCGGAATTAAAAATGAAAATGGGAAATCATTTGTTATTTTGAATAAATCACCATTCTATGTTGAAGCAGGCGGACAGGTAAGCGATACAGGCAGCATTATTATTAACGACACTCATCTTTCTGTTATAAACTTATTAAAAATCAACAATCAGATTATTCACATAGTTGAAAATGAATCAGGAATAAAAATTAATCCTGGTGATAAAGTTACTGCATCAGTTGACGAAAAAAGAAGATGGGATATAATGAGAAATCACTCGGCAACTCATTTTCTTCACAAAGCATTGAGAGAAATTTTAGGCAGTCATGTTCAGCAATCAGGGTCTTATGTTGGTCCAGATAGACTTCGTTTTGATTTCAGTCACTTTCAAAAATTAACAGAATCTGAACTCGAAGCAATTGAGTCATTAATTAATGAAAAACTTAGAGAAAATTTGCCACTTTT
>JARYLX010000316.1 GCA_029907415.1 Melioribacter sp. | reverse complement strand
ATATTATCCAGAATCCGACCCTCTGGTTCTTTCAAAATTAGAAGAATGGAAAAAGTTAAAATTCGGATTACTGATTCACTGGGCACCATCAAGTCAATGGGGAATTGTTGAATCGTGGTCACTTTGTTCAGAAGATGAAGAATGGTGCAAAAGAAAAATTGATGATTATTGTGAATACAAAAGACAGTATGAAAATTTATACACAACATTTAATCCAATTAATTTTAATCCCGCAAAATGGGCTGAAGCTGCAAAAAATGCTGGTATGAAATATTTTGTATTTACTACAAAACATCATGATGGTTTTTGCATGTTCGATTCAAAATATACTGATTATAAAATTACAAGCATCAAATGTCCATTTCATAAAAATCCAAATGCAAATATTGCCAAAGTCTTATTTGATGAATTTCGCAAACAAGATTTTATGATAGGAGCTTATTTCTCCAAACCTGATTGGCACTCAGATTTTTATTGGTGGCGAAGATTTGCTACTCCAGACCGTAATGTAAATTATGATATCAAAAAATATCCCGAGCGATGGCAAAAGTTCGTTGAATTTACACACAACCAAATTGAAGAATTAATGACAGATTATGGCAAAATAGATATTCTATGGCTCGATGGATGCTGGGTTCGAAGTTATACCGAAGAAGAGCTGAATGAAGAAAGAAAACGAGCAAACTTTAATATCTACAGAATTCAAAATCAAGATATTGATATGCCAGTACTTGTTAAAAAAGCAAGAGCAAAACAACCAGGTTTAATAGTAGTTGACCGTGCCGTTCCAGGAATATATCAAAACTATCTTACTCCAGAAAATCAAATACCAGATAAAGTACTTCCCTATCCATGGGAAACCTGTATGCCAATGACACCAAGCTGGTCATACGAACCCGGTTTGGAATATAAATCAACGAGTCAACTAATTTCTTCTTTAATTAAAATTGTTGCACGCGGTGGTAATTTTTTATTAAACATTGGTCCAAAACCAGACGGTGACTTTGAAGAAGAAGCATATAAAAGACTTTATGAAATTGGCGAATGGATAAAAATAAATGGTGAAGCAATTTACAATACATCTCCGCTTTATCCTTATCAAGAAGAAAATATATTTTTTACAAAACAATCAGATAAAATCAATTATCTTTTCTATTTAGTTAAAGAAAACGAAACAACATTGCCCGATAAAATTGTTCTAAATAAATTTATTCCAAAAGATGTATCATCAATTTCAATTCTTGGAGATAATAGAAATCTGAGCTGGATTATAAGAAATAACCAAACTATAATTTTTATACCTGAAGAAATAAGATTGAATAATCAATATAAATTTGCATTAACAATTAAAATAATAAACTCATGATAGAAAAATGAAAAAGATAATTTTAATATTTTTAATAAGCTTCCTACATACAAATTTATCAGCTCAAAAATTTGATATAGAAAAACCAGAAAATTTCAAAATAATTCTTCCTTCAGATAGTCAAGAAGATATTATTAGAAAAGCTGCTAATGTAATTCCTTCGAAAAGACAATTTGAATGGCAGAGACTTGAATTTATTGGATTCATTCATTTTGGCATTAACACATTTATGGATGTAGAATGGGGATTGAAAGATGCAGATATTACAAAATTTAATCCCACAATGCTTGATTGTAATCAATGGGTTAAGGTCTTTAAAGATGCTGGTATAAAAATGATAATTCTAACTGCCAAGCATCATGATGGATTTTGCTTATGGCCATCTAAATTTACTGATTATAATATTTCAAGAACTCCATATAAAAATGGCAAAGGAGATATTGTTAAAGAACTTTCTGAGGCTTGTAAAAAAGAAGGATTAAAATTTGGCATTTATCTTTCTCCATGGGATATCCATGAAAAATCTTATGGCACAAATGAATACAATGAATTTTTCAAAAATCAATTAACTGAATTACTAACAAATTATGGTGAAATTTCTGAAGTCTGGTTTGATGGAGCATGTGGTGAAGGACCAAATGGGAAAAAACAAATTTACGACTGGCATTCTTACTACGAACTAATTCGTAAATTACAACCCAATGCAGTAATTGCAATTATGGGACCTGATGTAAGGTGGGTCGGAACAGAGTCAGGTTATGGAAGAAAAACTGAATGGAGTGTATTGCCAGGCTCATTAATGAATTTAGAAGAGATTGCTGCTAATTCTCAACAACAAGTTCTTGATGGTGCATTTGTTCCTAAGGATTTAACCGATGAAGATTTAGGAAGCAGAGAAAAAATATTAAAAGCTTCTTCACTAATCTGGTATCCTGCTGAAATTGATGTATCTATTCGCCCCAGATGGTTTTATCATAAAGAAGATGATGACTTTGTCAAAACTCCTTACAAATTATTTGATATATATTTTAATTCAGTTGGACTTAATGGAGTTCTTTTATTAAATGTTCCTCCAGATAAAAATGGGCTAATTCACAAAAACGATATTAAAAGTTTAAGAGGATTACGATATTTATTAGATAAAACCTTTAAGAACAATCTTGCAAAAAATTCTAAAATTATTGTTTCGAATCAGACCAATAAATACAAAATACAAAATATTCTTGATGACAAATATGAAACATATTGGACTACAGACGATTCGATATCAACTGCATGGATTGAGCTACAATTTCCACGAAAAATAACCTTTAATTGTGCAATGCTTCAAGAAAATATTTTAGTTGGCCAACGCATAGAAAAATTTCAAATTAAGTACTGGGGTGATAATTCATGGAAATTTTTAACTGATGGAACAACTGTTGGATATAAAAGATTATTAAAATTCCCGGAAGTAACAACAAATAAAATAAAAATAATAATTGAACAATCGAGAACCAATCCAACACTCTCTTCTTTTGGATTATATTTAACTCCACCAGAAGTTACAATAGAATCTAAAGAAAAAATTTTCAGAGACAGTACAACTGTTAAGATTTCATCAGACCAAAAAAAATCTACTATCTATTATAAACTCAATTCAGATAAATCTTTCAAAAAATATAATAAAGAATTTAAGATTGATAAATCAACAAGTATAACTGCATATGCAGTTTCAGAAAGTGGGAAACGAAGTCTTTCTATCACAGAAACATTCTATAAAGCAAAATATGATATAATCAATAATTTGGAATTCAGCAGTCAATATTCAGGTGGTGGATTATATTCAGTAGTTGATGGTATTTATGGA
>JARYLX010000315.1 GCA_029907415.1 Melioribacter sp. | reverse complement strand
TCTTGTATTATCTGTAATGTTTTCTTGTCTATTTTTGGTATCTTTATGTCTTTGGCGCTTAGTGGATATTCTGTGAGTTTGTCTTTTTTTAGTGCTGTGCCGTGCATCATTATATCTCTTTCTAATTCTTCATCAGGTATATCATCTATTCTTTTCCAGATTTCTTTATCAGACGGGTCACGCATAAATTTTTCACCAAGATATCGATATAGTAATTCCTGCATATCATTTGACAGATGAGAATGTGTATGAACACCATTAGTTACATAATCTATTGGAATTTCATCAAAAGGAATATCAATAAAACCTGATTGCCACATTTTCTTTGACACTGTTCCATGTAGTCTGCTCACACCATTTACAAATCCAGCCATGTTCATTGCAAGATGAGCCATGTTATAATTGACCGGAGGTTTATTTTTAATTATTGTACCCAGACTATAAAAAGTTTTATCGTCTATTTTTAATTCATTACGATAGTATGAACCAAAATATTTTTCCATCAACTCATTTGGAAATATATCAATACCTGCAGGAACGGGAGTATGAGTAGTGAAAACATTAGAATAAAAGTTTATGTCACGTGCTTCATGGAACGTGAGATTATACATCTGCATCAAAATACGAATTCTTTCAAGTGCAAGAAATGCAGAATGTCCTTCATTCATGTGACAAACAAGAGGTTTAATTCCCATAGCATATAATGCACGAATTCCGCCAATGCCTAGAACAATCTCCTGTTGAATTCTTGTTTCAATTGTACCGCCATAAAGTGTTCTTGTAATTTTTCTATCTTCCTCGTTATTTTCAGGAACATTTGTATCTAATAAAAATAGCGGAACTCTGCCAACCATAATTTTCCAGATTTGAACATACACTGTTCTTCCAGGAAAACTTAGCTCAATTTTAAGAGGAGTTTTATCCCCATTCATTATTAATGTCATTGGCTGATTATAAAAATCTGTAATTTCATATTTTTCCTGCTGCCAACCGTCATTGGTTAAATATTGTTGAAGATAACCTTCCTTATAACATAAACCGACACCAACTAAAGGCAGTCCTAAATCACTTGAAGATTTTAAATGGTCTCCTGCCAATACACCAAGTCCACCAGAATAAATTTGTAATGATTCGGTTAATCCATATTCAGCAGAAAAGTAAGCAATTACATTTTCTTTTTCGAAATTGAAATTTTTGTGATACCAGGTTTTTTCTTCTCTATAAATTTTTAATTGAGCTGCAACTCTATTCATATGTGAAACGAAACTATCATCATTTGCAACTTCATTTAATCTTTCTTGACTAATTCTACCCAGCATTAAAACGGGATTATGATAAGTTTCTTCCCACAATCTCGAATCTAATCTTCTGAAAAGATCAATAGCATCATAATGCCATGTCCAGTATAAATTATAAACTATCTCACGAAGCGGTTCTAATTTTGCAGGCAACGAAGGTATTACATTAAACCTGCCAATATATTTAACCATCCTATTTACTCCGTTTTTATTTTTTATAAAATCAAATTTAATAATTTTATTTAATCTGCAAAGAAATAATATTTTCTTTTGAAAAATTTATTTTAAGAAAAAATTTAACAACAATATTTTCTGATTTATAATAAGAAAATAGAATTTCAAAATTAACTTAAGAATAAATGCATTAATTTTTGTTTAATATGTAAGAAAAATTAAATACCTAATTTTTATTAAATTTGTTTTCAAAATATGGAATAAAATTATGAATTACATTTTAAGTGCATTGATAGGAATTATAATTGGTTCTTTCCCAACAGCATATATCATTCTAAAAAAATTTAAGAATATAGATATAACAGAAGCAGGCACCGGTAATGTTGGCGCAATGAATTCTTACGATATAACAAAATCAAAATTGATTGGCTTGTTAATTTTTATAATTGATTTGTTGAAAGGTTTTATAAGTGTCTATTTAGCAAAACTTTTGTTTGAATACGAATTCTCAATATTGATGGTTGCATTAATTGGAGCTGTTTTAAGTCATTGTTTTTCATTCTGGATAAAATTTAAAGGTGGAAGAGGTTTAGCAACTGCTGCAGGTGGTGCTCTTATTCTTTCGATTCCAATTTTAGGGATATGGATTTTATTATGGCTTTTATCCTATGCTTTTAGAAGAAATATTCATTTTGGAAATTTTAGTGCAACTTTGCTTACTGGCGCACTGTCTTTTTCTTCTTCAGAAATTATGAATAAATATACAAATCCACCTGCTGCTTCAAATATGGAATTTAGCATAATGGTTTCAATTATGCTCTTGATTATCCTGATTAAACATATCAAGCCAATAAAAGAATATTTTTTACAACAAAGTTTAAAATCAAGGAAAGACTAAGATGAATAAAACAAAAATTATTGTTTTCTCGTCGCTCACTACTTTAATTTTAACAACTGCTATTTATGCATTGATATTGAAAAAACATATAACTGGCGGAGATTATTTAAGTTCAGTTCTTGAAAATAAGAGTATCAATGCTACAACTGTATCTCAAAGACAACAAATTAATAATGATATCTCAAACGGTAGAGAAACAATTATTACAAAAACAGTTGCTCAGGTAAGTCCTGCAGTAGTTGGAATAAATGTAATAGAAATTAGACAGTATCGCGACTTTCTTTCATATGATCCATTTTTCAGACAGTTTTTTGGTGACCGCGTTTATAATCAACAAATTCGTGGTCTAGGTTCGGGGGCAATAATTTCTCCCGATGGCTATATTTTAACAAATGACCATGTAGCAGGAAATGCGGTTGAAGCAATTGTTACATTAACTGATGGCTCACAATACGAAGCAAAAATTGTTGGAACTGATCAAGTATCAGATATTTGTTTACTGAAAATTGATGCTCAAAATCTTCCATACATTAAATTAGGTAACTCTGATGATATTTTAATTGGAGAGTGGGTTATAGCTTTAGGAAATCCTTTTGGTTTATTTGATATTAATGACCAGCCAACTGTAACAGTTGGTGTAATTTCTGCAAAAGGGATGAATCTTGGTGCAGCTAATAATCGATACTATGTTGATATGCTTCAAACTGATGCTGCAATTAATTCAGGTAATAGTGGTGGACCACTCGTAAATGCTAATGGAGAACTTATTGGAATGAACACGCTTATTTACACTGCACAAGGTTCATCTGGAAATGTAGGTGTAGGTTTTGCAATTCCAGTTAATAAAATCAAAAGAA
>JARYLX010000314.1 GCA_029907415.1 Melioribacter sp. | reverse complement strand
TAATAAAAAATCAGATACAAATGCGAGTAAAGAAAAAAAAATAATGTTAAGCAATCGATAAGATATCAGTAAAAAGTTTACTGAAATTTCTTCATCATAAATTGTCCCTGAAAAATATCCGAAGATAGGATTAAAGAAAAATAACTGTGGATTAAAATAAAATTCAAGGAATGGTATTAATAGAATAAATAAAAAAGAAATAATAAAAATTATGTATCTGAATTTTTCAAAAATTACACATATAAACTTACCAGTAACAATTCCAAAAAATGCAGCGGGAATTGTTATAATAAAATAAAATATCAATCCGTTCCATACAGGACAAACAGAAAAAAACAAGGAAGATATTAATCCAATTGCAAAGGGAATAAAACAGATAACTATTAAATAATTTTTAATGCTTTTTAATACTTGAAGAAAACCTGCACTATTATATGCATTAATATTCCAGATAGTTAATAATCCACCTGCAACAAAAAGAAGAATTGAATTAGCAACTGAATATTCATAATTAAATGTTTTTAGAAGCGGTATATTAATTAACAAAAGATTAACAAAAAATATTGTAACTATAATTATTGATGGGAATGAATTAATATTCTTCAGTTTGAACTCTTTCAATATCGGCCCCCAAAGCTCTCAATTTTTCTTCAATTCTTTGATACCCTCTGTCAAGATGATAAACTCTTAAAACTTCAGTTGTATTTTCTGCAGCTAATCCTGCTAAAACAAGACATGCACTTGCTCTCAAATCTGTTGACATTACTTTTGCTCCCTTTAGATTTTTAACACCTCTTACTATAGCACTATTATTTATCACTTCAATATTTGCTCCAAGTCTATTCAACTCTGGGACATGATTAAATCTATCAGGATAAATCGTATCGGTTATTGTAGAAATTCCATTTGCAATTGACATATAAGCAATCCATTGAGCCTGCATATCAGTAGGAAATCCCGGAAAAACTGCAGTTGTAACATCAACATTTTTAATACTAAGATTTTCTGCATCTATTATTAATAATCCATTTTCTGAAGATAACTTAGCTCCGCTTTCTTCAATTTTATTTAGCACTGCTTCAAGATGCTCTTTAACCACATTTTCAAGTTCAATTTTACTACCTGTAATAGCACCTGCAAGTAAAAGAGTTCCTGCTTCAATTCTATCAGGGATATTAATAATTTCCGAGTTACTTAATTCTTCCACACCTTCAATTTCCATAATAGTTGTCCCAATTCCAGAAATTTTTGCTCCCATTAATTGTAAGAATTCGGCAAGCAATGAAATTTCGGGTTCTATTGCTGCATTTGATATAATAGTAGTTCCTTTAGCCAATACAGCTGCCATTAAAGTATTTCCTGTAGCCCCGACTGAAGGAACATCAAAATGAATTTTTGCTCCTTTCAATTTATTTGCTTTAGCAATTATATAACCTTGATCAATTTCTATTTCAGCACCTAATTTTTTCATTGCTTCAAGATGAAGATTAATGGGACGTGGGCCCCAAGCACATCCACCTGGCATCGAAACTTTTGCATACCCAAAACGCGAAAGAAGTGGTCCTAAGACATAAATGGAAGCTCTCATTTTTTTTACAAGTTCATATGGAGCAACTTGATTATTAATGTTCGTTGTATCAATCTTTAAGTTGTTTTCAAAAAAATTAATTTTAGCACCAAGTTGTTCTAAAAGTTTTATCATAGTAAAAATATCGTTCACTTCAGGAACATTATAAATTGTGCTGATTCCAGATGTTAATAAAGTGGCAGGCATAAGTGCAAGTGAAGAATTTTTAGCTCCACTTACTGATACTCGCCCACTTAATTTTTTCCCACCTTTTATAATGAATTTATCCACAATTTCCCCTTAATGAATTTTTAACATCTGCCCATTATATCCAACCAAATAAAGATGACCATCAGGATTTAAAGTCATATCATTCATATTAGTAAAACTGTGAGTGTCAATTAAACTCCAGCTTACTCCTCTATCTTTAGAAATCATTAACGTTCCCTTACTTCCAATTAAATAAACATAATTCTTCGAAAGAAAATATACTTTTTGTAATCCACCAATATCAGCAATTCTTTTTAATTCCCATTCCTCTCCGTAATTTGTAGTTCTCAGCACAGTTGCATCTCCACCGGCAATAATTCCAAAGCCATTATTTTCGAGGTCAATTGATTTTAAGTAATTATCTGTAGAAATATTATCAACTTTCTGCCAGGTTTCGCCTCCATTTGTTGTTTTGAGAAGCAGTCCATTCCAGCCGACTGCAAATCCTCTTCGAGAATCAAAAAAATCAACATCAAAAATTAATGAGTATGTATTTGTAATTACTTTATACCAATTAATACCGCCATTAATTGTTTTTAAAATTAATCCTTTATTTCCAGTTATAAAGCCTGTTTGTTCATCAATAAATTTAATTCTAAAAAAAGTATAACCTTTTTGAACTGGAATTAATTGAAGAGTATCTAACAAATTTTTACTGTAAAAAATTGATGATGAATCTCCAACAATAATTATTTTTCCTGTAGGGAAACAGTATAAATCACTTAAATTAATTTTCTTATCAATTTGTTTTTGAAGCCAGGTATTTCCTCCATCATTAGAAAATATTATTGTTCCTGAATCTCCAACTGCAATTGCATTTTTTTCATCAATAAAAAAGATTGAATTAAGATTGTGTTTCACATTACTTTCTACTTTGTCTATCGAAGTAAATTTGAATTCATCTTCTTTTGATGAAAAGAGTGATTGTATATCATATTTCTTCAATGATTCTAATTTGTTGCTCTTAATTAATTCGTTCACCTGCTTATAAACAAAATATGAAAGCACAATTAACAATATGAAAAAAAATGCAAAAGCAGATGCAGAAGCTAACTTATAAGTTTTACTTCTTTCCTCTGTCTTCTTAAAATAACTTGTATAAACTTTTGAAATTGCTTTATCAAGCTGCTGAACATCTTCATACATTTCTTCACATGTTGCATATCGATTCAAGGGATTTTTTTCCATAGCTTTCAATATAACCTTATCAACTTCTTCTGGAATCCCTGTCAATATAGAAGAAATTTTTTGTGGTGTTTTTCTCAAGTGACTTTCCATTACTTCATATTCACTATCGTTTTCAAATGGTGGATGTCCAACAATCATTTCATAAGCAGTACAGCCAATTGAATAGATGTCGCTTCGATTTGTAACATCTCCTCCTTTAATTTGTTCTGGACTCATATAATATACTGTTCCAATCTTTGCCCCAGGTTTTGTAAA
>JARYLX010000313.1 GCA_029907415.1 Melioribacter sp. | reverse complement strand
TTGTTTATAGGTGACGATACTGTTATTCGTGAATTTGCAACTCTCCATAAAGGCACTGCTGCTACAGGAAAAACTGTTATCGGGAAAAATTGTTTATTGATGGCATATACACATGTTGCTCATGATTGTAAAATTGGGGACAAAGTAATTATCTCAAATGCAACTCAAATTGCAGGACATGTTACAATTGAAGATGTAGTAATAATTGGCGGTCAGGGTGCAGTTCATCAATTCTGTAAAATTGGTCAGCATGCAATGGTTGGTGGCGGCGGTATGGTTGGAACTGACATTCCTCCCTACTCTCTCGTAAGCGGCTATCCAGCAAGATTTATGGGATTAAATATTGTTGGTCTGCGAAGAAGAAATTTTTCTTCTGAAGATATCAATACACTAAAAGAAACTTATAGAATTTTTTACAACTCCGGTTTGAATCATACTGAAGCATTAAAAATTATCAAAGAAAAATTTTCTGAGCATCCACTTGTTAAAAATGTAATTGAATTTATTGAATCCTCCGAACGTGGCGTTGTAAGAAGATGAGATGGTTTTTCATTGATACCGGTGAATCGACAGGCAAATTTAATATGGATTTTGATTTTCAACTTGCACAAACCTGTCCTGACGATAATGCATATTTCAGACTTTACAGATGGAAACCATTTTGTATTTCACTTGGTGCGCATCAAAAATTTGAAGACATTAATCTTGAAAAAGCATTTAGCGACGGACTCGATGTTGTAAAAAGACCAACAGGGGGGAGAGCTATTCTTCATGCTGAAGAAATTACTTATTCAGTTATTCTCCCCTTTTCTAAAATTCGAAGTGCCAAAGAAGTGTATCAAAAAATATCCTTAGCATTAATTGAAGGATTAAAATTATATCATCCAGTATTTTCTAAACTTGAATTGGAAAATCTTCAACCTGATTTCTCAAAATTGTTAAAAGAGCCATCTGGCATTTTATGTTTTGGAACTGCAGCAAAAAATGAAGTTAAATTTAATGGAAGAAAATTAATTGGAAGTGCTCAACGAAAATTAAATAATGCCATTCTTCAGCATGGTTCTATTCTTTGCGGGAAATATCACAGAAACCTTGTTGATTATATAAATATTGATGAAAATACAAAATCATTAATCAAAAATGATATATATCAAAAAACTATTGAGATTGAAACAATACTTGGTAAACATGTTGATTATAAAAAACTTTCAGAATGTTTAATCGATGGATTTAAAAAAGTATGGAATATTGAAATCGAAAAAAGTGAAATCAATTTCTCCGTTCTTAAATAATTGCATCTTTATATTTCCATCAAAAGAATCTTAATATTATTTTTCCAGTTGAAAATTATCGAAAACTAATTGCTATGAAAAATACTCTAATTGCACTTTTATTTTTAAGTTCATTGATTTTTTCACAATCAAATGATGATTTTGAATTTTACTTAAAAGGTTCTGCCGTTACTGATATATGCAGTGATGGAAAAGATATCTGGATAGCTACAAATGGCAATGGAATTTTCAAGTATTTGCCTTCTCAAAATACATGGCAACAATTTTCAAGTTCGAAAGGAAATTTGCAGCATGATTATTTCTACTGCATAACAGCAAATGAAAATTTTGTTTGGGCTGGTTCAATTGATGGTTTATTTATTTATGATAAAAAAAGGAATAACTGGACAAAAAGAAAATTTGCACTCGGTGGTCAACTTGCTAACTGGATTCGTTCTATTGCTTATGATAAATTTGAAAATGTTGTATGGATTGGAAGATTCCAATACCTTACAAAGTATGACTTAAAAAGTGGCCGTTTCATTGATTACAACTTAACTGTTGGAAACAACGAAAAAACAAATACAATAAAAACAATTCAAGTTGATGGCGACAGCATAGTTTGGTTTGGAACAGAAGCAGGTTTGCATAAGTATGATAAATCAAAAGATTTGAATAATGCAACCGCGATTACTTTTTATGATAACAGATATAACTATTTTAATGGTGAAGGTGAACAGGTTTCAATTTCTTCAGTCTTGCTTGAAAGAAATTTTGTCTGGATTGGACTGGATGAATTTATCACAGCAGAACGTCCTCAATTTAATGTTGGAGGATTATTCAGATACAACAGGAAAAATGAATGGATTCGTTTTGACAACTTTAGAGGTTTGACTGGCAATGGAGTTTATGACCTTGAAAGAACCGGAAATTATATATGGGTTTCTCTTTATCAATTTGGCAAAGAAACAAAAGAAACTTATGGCAGAGGAATTGTTTTGATAAACAGAATTAATCAAAAAGTTATTCCAATAAATGACGAACGAATTCCAAAAACTGTTAATAAAATTTTTTTTGATGGAACATTCCTCTGGCTCGGAACAGAAAATGGTTTAATTAAAATAAATTTCTTCAATCAACTTGCACAATGGAGATAAAAAAAATTATGCTTAACACTACCATCAAAAAACTGAATAACCTTAAGAAAAAATTTTACAACAAAAAAATTGCAGTAATCGGTGATATGATGCTCGATTGTTATTACTGGGGCGAAGTAAGCAGAATTTCACCTGAAGCTCCTGTACCGGTTGTTGCAATTGATAATGAGTTCTCAAGATTTGGTGGAGCTATGAATGTTGCTCACAATATTTTGACACTTGGAGGGATTCCTTTACCTATTGGTGTTATTGGAAATGATTACAATGGAAAAATTTTACGCACATTAATGGCAGAATTAAAAATTAATGATTCATTTATAATTGTTGATAAAGATCGCCCAACAACAACTAAAATTAGAGTGATAGCTCACAATCAGCATGTTGTAAGAATTGATAAAGAAGATATAACTCCAATCAACTCCAAAATCGAAAATAAAATTATTGATGTATTAAAAAAGAATATCAAAAATATTGATGCAATCATTCTTGAAGATTACAACAAGGGTGTTCTTACTTCCAGATTAATCGAAGAAATAATTAATATTGCCAATGAATCCAAAAAAATTATTACAGTTGACCCAAAATTCAATAACTTTTTTTCTTATAAAAGTGTAACTGTTTTTAAGCCAAATAGAAAAGAAACAGAAGATGTGCTTGGCATTAAAATCAAAACATCGGAAGATATAACTAATGCAGGCAAAACTTTGATGGAAAAATTAAAAGCTAAATATGTTCTTTTAACACTTGGCGAAGAAGGAGTAGCTCTTTTTGAAAATGGTAAAACAGAAAGAAAAATTCCGACAAAAGCAAGAAAAGTAGCAGATGTCTCCGGTGCAGGTGATACTGTAATTTCAACTT
>JARYLX010000312.1 GCA_029907415.1 Melioribacter sp. | reverse complement strand
ACTCGGTCAACAATTTATCTGTTTTATCTGCATCACTTTATAGCGGCAGTTCATTTTGGTCTTCAAAATTTTCCGGTTCTTACAGAAAAGCTCAAAATGTTCAAACTCCCATTGGAGAATTAAAGAACAGTCAATTTGAAGATTATAGTTTTTCAGGTGCTTTGAATGTTTTGCCGTTTGATAATCACACTCTTAAAATCGTTTACCAATTATTCAAAGCAAAAGATGTTGGTATTCCAGGGGCATCAGTGTTCCCGAGCAATGCAGATGTCCGTTATCCCGATGAGAAAAGAGAATTAATTTCAGTTGGTTATGAAATACAAAATATTTCTAAGATCCTTTACAAACTTTCGGCAAAATATTCGTATCAATACATAAAACGAAACGTTGAAAATATACCTCATACCGTTCAGAATATTCCAGCAAGTGAAACAACACCTGCAAGAAGAGTTAGTGTTCTTAAAATCACTCCCGGAGCTGACCATAAAAATAATAATGCTCAAATTCAGGGAAATCTTTTATTAACAAAAAATAATAATCTTATTCTCGGTATAGATTACTGGGATAGAAGTTACAAAGGTCATCGTGAAAAATATCAACTGATAGAAGTCCTAAATGCACAGGGTAATGTTGTAAACACCACTAACAAAATTATTGGAGAAAAACCTTTGCCCGATTCAAAGTACAAAAGTTTTGGAATCTTTGTTCAGGATGATGCAGAATTGATTAAAAACAAATTATCTCTTTCAATAGGAGCTCGTTATGACAAAATTAATATTAGTGGTGAACAAACTTTAAATCCAGTTTATGAAATTACAAACGGTGTAATTAATTATTCCCCTTCGGGTCAAAAAATAATCTGGAATAAAACTGATGCAAATGATGATTCTTATAGTGGAAATGTTGGATTAAAATATTCAACAAATATGAATCTCGACTTTACATTAAGTCTTGGTTTATCTTTTCGTTCACCTTCACTCGAAGAAAGATTTCAATACATAGATCAGGGTAGTTATGTGCGTGTTGGCAATCCAAATCTTAAATCTGAAAAAGGAAAATCAATTGATTTTGGATTACGTTATTATTCGTCTCACTTGAAAATTACTTCAAGCATTTTCTTCAATTATTTTAACAATCTTGTTTCAGAAATGCCTGGAAAATTTGAAGGGAGAAATGCTTTCATAAAAACAAACATCGGCGAAGCACGAATTTATGGATTTGATTTTAATGCAGATTATAATTTTTATCACAATCATATTTTATATGCAACTGCATCTTATGTTAAAGGAGATGATATTACTGCTAACTCAAATTTGCCAGCAATTCCACCATTGAATGGAATTATCGGGATCAAAATTGATTTATTTGAAAAACTTCAAGCTGATTTTTCTTCAACAATTTTTACAGCACAAAATAAAGTTGCAGCTAATGAAATGACAACGCCTGGTTATGCTGTATTTAATTTATCATTAAATACATATACTCTAAAATTTTCATCTTTAAAATTGCGCGTATATGCTGGTGTAGAAAATATTTTTAACAAGAATTATCGCAATCATTTATCAACAACAAGAGGAAGCATAACAATAGAACCAGGAAGAAATTTCTTTATAAATTTAATAGCTGATTTTTAATCTTATATTAACAACATATTATTTTTAACTAATCAAAAATTATTATATGCTCTGGTTTTCTATTGCCCTGCTTTCTTCTTTGCTTTCAGCATTTGCAGCAATAACACAAAAGAAAGTTCTTTATAATAGAGATGCACTGGAATTTTCTTTTCTGCTTTCGATTATCAACTTTCTTCTTTCAATCCCATTATTCTTTTTGATCGACTTTAGTACAATCAACACATTTAATATCACCATTCTTTTTTTAAAATCAATAATTGGAGTTGCAGCATTTTTGTGTGTTATGACTGCATTAAAAAATCTTCAAATAAGCAATGCATTGCCGTTGCTTGCATTAACACCTGGCTTTGTTGCCGTTTTTGCATTTTTTATTCTTGGAGAATCATTAAAAACTACGGAAGTGTTAGGTTTAATTTCATTAATTGTTGGTACATACATTCTTGAAAGTAAAAATCTAAAAGAAATTTTATCCCCATTCGTTGTATTCTTAAAATCAAAGTATCATCATTATATCTTACTTGCATTGCTTCTTTTTACAGCTTCATCGATACTCGATAAATTACTTCTTGTTAAATTGAATCTTTCACCAATTTCTTTAACAGCAATTCAGCATTTATTCTTTGCAATACTTTTTACCATAGTTTATGTTGTGTTTCTTTTTTACAAAAATGAAAATATATATGAAAATACTTTAGCTATATTTCAAAAGAAAGATTTGGGTTGGATAATTTTAATATCATTTCTTACAATTGGTTATCGATTCACTCAAGTAGTTTCGGTAAAACTTGCATCTGTTGCTTTAGCCCTTGCAGTCAAACGAACTTCTGTCTTATGGGCTACAATAATCGGGGGAAAGATTTTTAAGGACTCAAATTTGCTCAAGAAGACAATTGCAGTTATTTTCATTCTTATTGGAGCTATTTTGATATTACGAGAATAAAAAACTCTGTCACAGAACTTTTATTAATAAGAAATCATTTCTGTAGTTGAAGCAATTCTTGAACATATAATAACTTTTCTTCTTGCAACATTTTAATATAATTTTCATTCATTCAGACTATATAAATTACATTTCTCAATGGAATCTTTTATAATTCCACTTCATTTAATTGACAAAATAATTTTAATATAAGATGATTAACAAAACTCACTGGTACGACGGCTGGTTTTATGATATTTTTATTGCCCCAAACCAGGATAGATTATTTTCTCAAATAAAAAATCTTATAGAACCAAATTCTTCAATTATTGATGTTGGATGTGGAACAGGAAGATTCTCTTTCTCAGTTGCAGACAAATGTAAGTTTATTCTTGGAATTGATTTATCATCAAAAAATATAGAGAAAGCAAACAGAAATCTTAAAAAAATTCCAGTTGATAAAATTTCTTTTTTGCATACAAACATTTCAGAAATAATCTCAAAAAATTTTCACTTTGATTATGCAGTAGTGACTTATGTTATACATGAAGTTAACGAAGATGAAAGATTAAAGTTAATCAATGATTTATCAGTGATTGCAAATAAAATAATCATTGGTGATTATCTTGTCCCCAGATTAGCTGGATTTTGGAGTATATTAAATGAAGTAGTTGAATTTGCTGCAGGAAAAGAGCATTTCAGAAATTATAAAAACTATGTTCAAAATGGTGGC
>JARYLX010000311.1 GCA_029907415.1 Melioribacter sp. | reverse complement strand
TTCACAAAGTCATTTTTAAGAATTTAATTATAACCCATTATTCCATCATTCCATTATTCCACCATTCCATTCAACATAAACTTCTATTCGTTTAAAAGCTTTTCAATTTCTTTTGTTATCTCTTCGCTTTCTGGTTTAACTTTGCTTCTAAATCTTGCTCTAATAGTTCCATTTTTATCTATAAGAAATTTTTCGAAGTTCCATTTTACATCACCCTTTTCTACATTATCGCTGTTTATTAATCTTTCATACAGCAAGGCTCGTTCGTTTCCCAATACTTTTATTTTATCAAATAATTTAAAAGTCACATTGTAATTTGTTGAACAAAATTCTTTTATTTCTTCATTTGAACCCGGTTCTTGTCCGCCAAAATCATTGCAAGGGAATGCTAAGATTTCAAAACCTTTATCTTTATATTTTTCATAAATTTTTTGCAAACCCTCGTATTGAGGAGTAAAACCGCATTTGCTTGCTACATTAACTACTAATAACACTTTGCCTTTGTAGTCAGACAGTTTTACTTCTTTTCCATTTATGTCTTTTACAGTTATATCATAAATTGAATTTTTCATTTTGTTTTCTCCAACAGCATAAATTTGATTCATAAAAATTATTATAACGAAGAGAACAAATTTCTTGCTTAAATTTTTCATAGTTCCTCCTGGATTTCTTAATAAAACTCGATTGGCATTAAATAAGTTCAACTGTAAGAGATGAAATATTTAAGCTGATGAATTTAAAATAGAGTTATGAAATATTTTTCAATTTATTTTTGAAGTCCTTGTGAGATTCGATTATAAAATAAAGTGCAGTTATAGTTATTAATGTCATTGATGATGTAATTAATAAAAATAAATTATTATTCATATAATTATTTACAAAAGAAATTCCCTTCTTAAGAAAATCATTTAATTTATCAGAAACACTGATTGAAGATGATTCCTTTATTACAATCCACAAACCTACAGAACATATTGTTAATAAAATTAAAGTTAAGAACGAAAAAACAGAAACCATAAATTTATTTACACTTCGTTTTATCTTATTGGACTTCTTAAAAATTAATTTCATAACTTTTTCAGTAATATTTTCCGGGGCAGGATATACTTCAATGCTTTTTAATACCCCATCAACAAAACGAAGTGCTTTTAATTTTTTTAATGCATTTTCATTTTTTTCCATAATGCTGTTGAGCTCATTAATTTTTTCTGTGCTCAAAGAATTATCTATATAATCATTCATTAATTCATCGAGATAATCATTCATAATATTTCCTCCTGAAAATTATGTTTAAGAATTAAATCCCTCAATGCATTTCTTGAGCGATGCAGCATTACTTTTGTATTTACAAGCGAGGTTCCTAAAACTTTACTTATTTCATTAATTGAAAATCCATCAACATAATACATAATCAAAACAAGTGCACTGCGTATTGGCAATTTATCTATCATCTTAAGAATATATTCTTTTGGATTTTCTGTTGATGAATAAATTTCATTATCATAATCTGCAAGGTCAAAATGTTCATCAATTGATGTCATTTCCTGTTCTATTTTTCTTTTCTTTGAACTTAGTTTTGTCAATCCTGTATTGTAAACAATTTTATAAAACCATGTAGAAAATTGAGAATCGTACCTAAATGAATTGAGAGAATTAAATGCCTTTAAGAAACAATCCTGCAATGCTTCTTCTGCGTCCATTTCATTTTTTAATAATCTCTTTAAAAGATTAAATGCTCTATCTTTATAACGATTTATTATTAAAGAGAAATCAGCTGTATTCCCTTTTTTTACCGATTCTATTATTTCTATGTCAGTTAAATTTTTCATCACTATTTATGACTAACATCCCTCTCAAATGGTTACAGATCCGTTGAAAATATTTTCTATGCATAAACCTAATTTATTATATATCAATAATCAATTATTTCTGTAACCTATCATACTAACTTGTAGTCATAAGCTATAGAGAAAGAAAAAATTATGTGCATAGAATTAATAAAGTTTTTTTATTGTTTAATTAAAAAATTAACAAACAAGGAGAATTAAAATGGGCGAAGGATTAATAGCACTGTTCATACCAATAGTTGCAATTGTGGTTACTGGAATAGTACTGGTAACATTTTTTTACTTTCGTTCTAAAGAAAAGCAATTAATGATAGAAAAGGGACTTTCATATGACCAAATGATTGAACTATTAAAATCAAGAAGAGATGCTTACAGCTTACTTAAAGCTGGAATTATAATTCTTTTCTTTGGAATTGGTTTAGGCACAGGAGTTCTAATCGAAGGCTATACAGGAATTGATGAATGGGTTCCTTTACTTATCTTTGTAATGTTAGGGCTTGGATTTGTTGTAGCATTTTTTGTAGCACGTAAATTAGGAGAAAGAGACAAAAAAAGGTCGAGTTAAGCTCGACCTTTAATTTATGCTAATTCGTGTTCTTCGAGCCAATGCTGAGCATCCAAAGCTGCCATACATCCAGTTCCAGCGGCTGTTATAGCCTGTCTGTATTTTTTATCTGCTACATCACCTGCTGCAAAAACTCCTTCTACACTTGTCTTTGTTGTTCCAGGTTGAACAATTATATAACCTGTTTCATCAAGTTCAAGTTGTCCTTTGAATAACGATGTATTTGGTTGATGCCCAATTGCCATAAAAATTCCGTCTGCTTGAACTTCCCAGATAGAATTATCTTTTGTACTTTGTAAAACTGCACCTGTTACAAATTTTCTACCATTTTCTTCTTTGCCAAGAATTTCTTTTATAACAGCATTGGTAATAAATTTAATTTTAGGATTCTTTTTTGCCCTGTCTACCATTATCTTCGAAGCTCTAAATTCATCTCTTCGATGAACAATAGTAACTTCAGAAGCAAATTTTGTTAGATATATTGCTTCTTCCATTGCTGTATCTCCACCACCAACAACAAGAACTTTTAAGTCCTTAAAGAAAAATCCATCGCAGGTTGCACAAGCAGAAACTCCATTTCCCATATATTTTTTTTCACTTTCGAGTCCCAGCAATTTTGCAGAGGCTCCTGTAGCAATTATAACTGCATCAGCTGTGTGAATTTCATTTTCTGCTTTAATCACAAATGGCCTTTTCGAAAAATCAACTTCAGTAACACTCTTGAAGAAACATTTTGCACCAAATTTGCAGGCTTGCTTTCTCATTATATCCATAAGTTCAGGACCCTGAATACCATTTTCGAACCCGGGATAATTTTCAACTTCTGTAGTAATTGTTAATTGTCCGCCCGGCTGCATACCTTCAAATACAACGGGATTTAGATTTGCT
>JARYLX010000310.1 GCA_029907415.1 Melioribacter sp. | reverse complement strand
GCATTAAAGTTTGGAACTAATATTGTTGTATGGGCATTAATGAATTAAAAAATAATTAAGATGAAATCGAGCAGAGACGAAATAAAACAAAGACTGAAAAATTTTTTAATACTCGAAAAGAGAAAAGAAGAATTAAATATTGCTCTTTTGCTAATTTCTTTTTTGTCTTTTCTTTTTTTGTTGATTGTTGTGATTGAAGCTGCCGGTAATTTTAATTCGTCAGTTAGAACAATTTTATTTTATTTTTTTATTGCAGCAGTTCTGTTTTCTTTTTTGATATTCATTAATTCTTTTATAAAAAATTTTATATTAATAAAGAAAATAAATTATTCTGAGATAGCACGAAGAATTGGAAATTATTTTGAGAATATTAAAGATGAACTTGTAAATGCAATTCAACTCACAGAAGAAAAAAGTAATAATTACTCACAACAGTTAATTGATGCAGCATTTGAAAATGTCTATAGAAAAACAAAAGAACTCAATTTTAATTCTGTAGTTGATTTTAAATCTACAAAAAAATTACTTAGAGTAGCCTTTGCAATAATTCTAATCACATTGCTTTCTTCTTATTTTGTTCCTCAGTTTAATTCTGCTGCTTATCGTTTAATAAATCATAATAAAAATTTTTCTTCACCACCAGAATTTTATTTTGAAATATCACCGAAGAACAAAGAAGTTACAAAAGGAGAAAGTCTCACAATAAACATCAAAATTGTTGGTAAACATCCTAAAGAAATCTATTTAGCATTGAAATCAGAAGATGAAACTGAATTTGTTAATAAGAAATTATTTTTAGATTCAGCAAGTAGCAGCAAATATGAAATTTTATCAGTAAAGAATTCTTTTGAATATTATGCTTTTTCAGAAGGAATAAAAAGCGATATATACAGAATTGTAGCAGTCAATAGACCGTTAATTAAGGGCATGGAATTAACCATAATCTCTCCTGCTTATTCAAAAATACCTGCTGCTGTTCAAAAAGATAATGGAAATATATCTGCATTGAAAGGAAGCAAAATTAAATTGGCGGTTAATACATCACAAAATTTATCCAAAGCCGAAATTGTGTTTGATGATTCAACTGTAAAGCAGATGTCAGTAAGTAAAAATAATGCATTTCTCGAATTCAATATTTGGAAAGATTCACAATACAAAATCATGATTTATGATGAAAAAGGTATTTCGAATAACAATCCCATTATTTATTCAATAAAAGTAATTAATGATGAACCACCATCGATTGAAATGATTTCCCCAGAAGATAATCTCAAAATTAATAATGATAAAATTTCTCTCGTTTCAAGAATTAAAGATGATTATGGTCTTACAAAATTGAATCTTAATTATCGAATATCTTTTTCAAAATACAGGCAGCCAGAAGAAAATTATTCATCTATTGCAATTCCAATAAACAAAGACAAAAAGGAAGATGAAATTTATTATACATGGAATTTATCTCCGCTTGTGTTAACAGAAGGAGATGTTGTTTCTTACTATCTGGAAATATTTGATAATGATAATGTGAGCGGACCGAAATCTGCGCGAACAAAAGTATTGACAATTCAAATACCTTCAATAGATGAATTATTTGCCGAAGCAGAACGCTCACAGCAAAATGCAGTTGACGAATTAAACAAAACACTCAAAGAAGCTGAACAACTTAAAGAAGAAATGCAAAAAATTGTTAGTGACTTAAAACAGAACAAAAAAGATATTACATGGGAAGAAAAAGAAAGAATTGAAAAGGCAGCAGAAAAACTTAAAAACTTAATGCAGAAAGCGGAAGATATTTCTCAAAAACTTTCTGAAATGCAGAATAATCTTTTACAGAACAATTTACTTTCAGAAGAAACATTACAAAAGTATAATGAACTTCAAAAAATACTCGATGAGATGACAAGCGAAGAGATGAAAGAAGCATTTAAGAGACTTCAGGAAACTTTACAAAGCATGATGAGAGATAATGTTCAAATGTCTTTTGAAGAACTGAAAGCAAATGAAGAATATTTTAAAAAGAGCATTGAAAGAACTATTAACTTGTTAAAAAGAATTCAAGTTGAACAAAAAATTGATGAACTGGTAAAACGCACAGAAGAATTAACCAAGGAAATTGAAGAACTGAAAAACAAAACAGAGCAAAGCAATTTGTCGAATAACATGACAAGAGATGAATTATCAAAACGACAGGAAAATGTAACTGATAAATTGAATAATCTTGAAGAAGAAATGAAAAAATTAAAAGAAAAAATGGAGGAGCTTAAAGATATTCCACTTGACCAGTTACAGAAAGCAATGGAAAAATTTGATGAACAGAATAATCAGGAATTATCTAAAGATGCAATGAAAGAATTGCAAAAAATGCAAAAGCTGAAAGCAATTGAAAATCAAAATCAGCTTTCTTCGAATATGTCAATTATGAAAAATGAATTCAAGAATTTGCAATCTGCAATGCAGCAGATGAATCAATTAAAAACTTATTATGAAATGATGAAGATACTTGATGATTTGTTAACGCTTTCTGATATGCAAGAAAATTTGAGAAATGAAACTTCGAAACTAAATTATAATTCATCAGAATTTACAAAAAATTCAAGAAGACAGAATGAACTTCAAAATAATTTGAATAAAATACTCAACAAGATGACAGAACTTTCTCAAAAAACATTTGCAATAACGCCTGAAATGGGAAAGGCACTTGGCAAATCATATTCTGAAATGCAAAAATCAATTGGGGCACTACAAAATAGAAATGGTGCAGTTGCCTCACAATATCAGAGCAGAGCAATGGAATTTTTGAATGAAGCAGCAAGTTTATTAAAAGGCGGAATGGAACAGATGATGAATGGAGGACAAGGCGGCGGAATGATGTCACTGTTTCAACAATTACAGCAAATTACTCAACAACAGATGAACATTAATCAATTAACACAAATGCTCAATCAAGGAAAATTAACTCAGGAAATGATGGCGCAATTACAGAGACTTGCAGCTGAACAGGAAATGGTCAGAAAATCGTTAGAACAATTAAATAAAGAAGCACAGGAATCAGGAAAGTCTAAAAGTCTTGCGGCGAATCTTCAAAAAATCCTCGAAGAAATGAGAGAAGTGGTTACAAATTTAGAAACAGAAAAATTAAATGATGAACTAATTAAACAGCAAGAAAGAATTCTATCTCGTTTGCTCGATGCACAGCGTTCAATAAATGAAAGAGATTATGAAAAGGGCCTTTCTTGAGGTCGACAGAATATTGCGGAGGGACGGACAAATCCTCGTGATCGAACCCTGCCTTCCTGCCTGGCTTGAAAT
>JARYLX010000030.1 GCA_029907415.1 Melioribacter sp. | reverse complement strand
TAAGGAATTTAAGAAGAGAACATTTTATGTAAAACCTTCAATTGAAAAAAGAATGGATTTAATTAAAGCTAAGCGGAGAGCTTCTCGAGAACAAGCCTTAAAAGACAAAAAAGCTTGAAACGCATCTCTTATGCCCGTCAATGACGGGTTTTTTTATTTTTTATTTAAGAAATATTTCTTGAAGTGTTCTGTAATCTTTTCGAATGCTTCATCAATAGAATTACAGAAGTCAAATAATTTCATATCTTCTTTGCTAATTGTTCCGTGTTCTACAAGTGCATCAAAATTTATGATTTTACGCCAGTATGCTTCATCATAAATAATAATTTTCATTTTTTTAACAACTTTCTTTGTCTGAACCAGTGTTAGAACTTCCATAAGTTCATCCATAGTTCCAAAGCCACCGGGAAATACAATTAGAGCTTTAGCTAAGTAAACAAACCACAACTTGCGCATGAAAAAATAATGAAATTCAAAAGCAAGTTTGGGGTCTACATATTTATTGACATACTGTTCATATGGAATGCTGATGTTAAATCCAATTGAATGACCGCCTGCAAGGTAAGCTCCTTTGTTTGCTGCCTCCATTATGCCTGGACCACCGCCTGTACAAATAATAAATCTATTACCATTGCCATCAAGTTTCATCGACCATTCAGTTAATTTTCTGGAAAGTTCAACAGCATCTTCATAGTATTTTGACATTTCAAGTAATTTTACTGCTCTGTCAAATTTCTTTTTTGCTGTTGCTCCTTTTCCTTTTTTAGCTTGATTTACAAGTTTTAATGCTTCTTTTCTTGAAATAATTCTTGCTGACCCGAAAAAAACTATCGTATCAACAATTTTGTGTTTTTCAAAACGAGATTTTGGTTCATAGTATTCTGATAAGATTCTAATTGTTCTTGCATCAGCAGAATTAAGGAATTCAATGTTCTTATATGCTTTTACGGGTTTAATTGGTTTTTTCATATTGCATGATTAATTAAGAAGTGACTATGAAATGTAACATTATCATTTTTCATTATTAAATTATGGCTGACTGATAGACAATCAGCCAATTTAAAATTATTTACCTGGTTGTGAAGATTGTTGTGGTAAAACTGGTGTTGCGGGGACTGTTGGTTGTTCATTTCCCTGAATTACACTTTCTCTCTGTTCAACAGTAGTTTTTCCTGGTAAAAAGAACAGATTAATTAAAATTGATAGAACAATTAATGCACCTGCAAGCCACCATGTAGCTTTACTAAGAAAATCGGCTGTTCTTCTTGTGCCAAAAACAGTCCCAAATTGACTTCCGCCAAATGTTCCGGCAAGTCCACCACCTTTACTCGATTGCAACAATACAACTATTATCAATAAAAATGAAATAATAAGTGCAAGTGTAATTAGCAATGTATACATCTTAATCTCCCTTTTAGATGTAGCGAGGGAGGGATTCGAACCCCCGACACGTGGATTATGATTCCACTGCTCTAACCTGCTGAGCTACCTCGCCATAAAAAATTTTGGGTTGTAAATATAAAGACTATGAATCCAAACTTCAAGAAATAGACTTGAACTAATTTTATGTTTTTATTATGTCCTTTCAAAGAAGAAAATCAATTTTTTTGTGTTTGGTGTTTAATCTATTCTGATTTATATTTGCAATGCATTAATAATTATGGTTCTAAAAATATTTCTCACTACTTACAATCCTGCCGGTTTTTATCTGGCAGGATTTTTTATTAACAAAATTTATTAGGTTATGAAGAAACTTTTATTCTTGTTGTTGCTGAACTATTCATTTTTATCAGGACAGACAAAAATTACCTTCATAGATTACCAATCTGAAAGAGATTCTTTACAAAAGCTGAATTCAAAATTTTCGATTGAAATAAAATCTCTTCAAAAACAAATTGACAGCCTGAAAAGTTATTCTAATATACTTGACGAAAAAATTAATTCCATAAATAAAGAAATCGAAGAGCTTTATATCAAAAAGTTTGGCAGTGAAAATGGAACGAGGGTTTATAATAAACAGATATGGAAAGGGATGACCGAGAAAATGCTGCTTGCAGGTTGGGGCAAGCCTGATAAAATTGATAGAAATGTTCAAAAGTGGGGCACATATACTCAGTGGTACTATGGAAAAATAACTTTCTTTTTTAAAGATGGTAAACTAATTGATTTTGAAGAAAGCAAGTAAATTTTAACCCCGCCTTGTTCAAATATTTTATTACAGTTATTTTAATGATCAAATGATTTTCAAAATACAAGATGAAGAAATATAATTTTATATTTATTGATTTGTTGATTTTATTCTCAGTTCTGATATTATCAATTCATTTTTTTAATCAAACACCAATTCGAATATTTACAATTTCTTATATCTTATCTTCGGCTGTTTTTATTTTAATTTCATTTTTTGTTTTGAAATACAATTTGAATAAAAATATCATTATAATTTCTGTTCTTATTGGAATTATTATAAGAATAAGTTTTATTAACACGATGCCTATTGGTTCTGATGATATTTACAGATATATGTGGGATGGAAAAGTTCAAAGCAATGGGATTAATCCATATAAATTTTCTCCTGCTGATTCTAACCTTATTTTTCTTCACTCTGACATATTACCTGCAAAAGTAAATTTTCCAGAACTCAAAACAATTTATTTCCCTTTAAGTCAATGGTTGTTTTTTCTGGGATATCAATTGAGCGGTGAAAATATCTGGGGCTATAAACTTATTTTGATGATATTTGAACTGTTAACAATAATTATTCTTCATTTGATATTAAGAAAATTAAATATGCCTTCCAATTATTTGCTGCTTTATGTATTATGTCCTCTTCCAATTTTTCAATTTGCACTCGATTCTCATCTTGATGGATATGGTTTGTTATTAATTACAATGTCAATTTTATTTTATTTGATGAGAAGATTAGCAATTTCTATGATATTTCTTGGGTTATCTCTTTCGATAAAACCAATAGGAATTTTATTTATTCCTGTTTTTTTCTTAGAAGAACATAAAATTTCTGATAAATTAAAAATACTATTTTTGCCGTTTGTTACTTTTTTTATTCAATTCATTCCCTATATTTTTTCGTCAAATCCATTTGAAGCATTGTTTGTCTATGCAAAGCACTGGTCGTTTAATGGAGGTATATTCACTCTTTTGAACAGTTTTATTAAGCATAATCAAATAACTCGAATTGTTTGTGGAATTGTATTATTGATAGTTTTAATTCCTCTTTATTTGAGCAAATATGATTTATTAAAGAAAATTTATTATTCAGTTCTTATGCTGTTAATATTTTCTCCTGTAGTTCATCCATGGTATATTGGGTGGCTTACTGTTTTAATGCCTGTGGTTCCAGCATACAGTGGAATTATGTATTCTTCATTAAGCAGTCTTACATCTTTTACAGTTTTGAGTTACCAATTAAATAGTGTATGGAAAGAATATCCTTTAGTTTTATTGCTTGAATATATTCCAGTAATTTTACTTATGCTTTTTGAATTAAATATTATTAAGAAATTTTATATAGCAAGAAATTGAAATTTACTTCACAAAATAATTTCTTTATTGTTTTCTGCAGAATAAACACTTACATCTTTGAACTTTTTCAAAATATTAGAACCAATCCAGCCTTTTGATTCAGATTCACCATGAACAAGAATTACTTTTTTAGCATTTGAGTGTTCTACAATTTTTAGCAATTCTTCTCTTTTTGAATGAGATGGAAAATAAAATTTTTCAATTTCACAGTTTACAAATTTGGGTGAACTAAATTCATTCAGCTGCACAAATTCACCCTTAGAAGAATTAATTATTTTATAACCTGGAGAATCCGGGTCCATATAGCCCACGCCAAATATTCCAAAGTTTTTTTGGTTTAACCAGAAGTCAATGAGTTTATATGAAGTTGTTCCTTCCAGCATCATTCCACTTGATGCTAAAACTATTCCAGGATGTTTGATGAATTCTATATAATCTTCTATTTCGAATAAGTTTAATTGAGGAATTTCTTTTAGTTCCAGATTAGAATTTTTTCTTCTTACTGTGTAACGATTATTGTCATAAATTCTGGAAATTTCTCTGCTGATTCCTCCTGTGTAAATGTTAGTTTCAATTAAACTTTTTCTTTTCATTAATTCATAAACAAGTGCAAGCATCTCCTGAGTTTTACCCAATGCAAAAACTGGAATTAAAATCGAACCATCTTTCTGAAGAATTTGATTTGCCGCTTTAACAAAACGTTTTGTTTCAGTTTCCCATGTGCCAAGTTTTTTTGAATCTGTAGAGCCATATGTAGTTTCGAGTATTAAAGTATCAATGTTTCTGATTTTTTCTAAATCGGCTCCAATCATTATAGTTTGTCCGCTTAAATTAATATCTCCTGTGTAGAGAATTCGTTTATCATAATATTCAATTAAAATGGAAGCCGAGCCAAGAATGTGTCCTGCATCGATGAAAGTTATTTTTATTGGTTCAGAAGAATTTTGTCTTAATCCTTTTAATAAAATTGTTTCATTGTATTCTAATTCAATCATACTTTGGACCAGATAATCAATTTCTTCATGAGTGTAAATTCTAAAATCATTGATGTCTGATTCAGATTGAGTTAAATTATCTTCTAAGATAATATTTGCAGCATTATGAAGAGTAATAGAAGAGATTTCTTTTGTTTGTACTACAGTATAAATTATAACATGGGGGAATTGTTGAATTAAAAATGGTAGCGAACCAATATGGTCTTGATGAGCATGTGAAATAAAAACAAAATCAACCGGCAATTCATATAGTAGATTAAAATTAGGAAGAGCTTCAATTCCTTTTTTGCGGGGATGCATTCCACAGTCAAGTAAAATTCCTGTGCCATCAATGTTTAAATAAAAGCAGGAAGCTCCAACATCTTCTGCACCACCAAGAGCAATAAATTTAATCATCGGGAAACCTAATTATAAAATTCATATTCATATCTGGCAATAAATGCAGGACGCTCATCATTCGTATATCTTATCTCTTCTTTTTGTAATCCATTATTGTAGTAAGAGAATGTTATTCTAAATTGACGGGAACCATCTGATAAATACAATTTATCTTCAATTAGATTACCATTACTATCATACTTCATTTCTCGTGTTGTCTGGTTATCTTTTATTTCAATTAAATTTCCTCTGGAATCATATTTATAATTTATTACGTTGTTCCCTTGAATTCCTTTTTGAATCTCTTTAATAAGGTATCCATCAGAATCATATTCAAATGTTATTTCTGAAATTTGATTGCTTTCACCGTCTTTAATAACTGATCTGATTAAAAATTCTCCATCATATTCATTTTGCTGTTCAGAAGCAATGGTTCCTTTCTTAGTATAACTAATTGTTTTGATGAGTTTATTTGTTTCATTGTAATAAAATTCTGTTCTTAATTCTCCTGAACTTCTGTCATCGAGAAATTTTCGTAAAACCTCATGATTACTTTCATTATACCGGGACTCTCTTCTTCCTTTTAAATTACCATAACCATCATAAGTGTCCATGTATAACAAATTTCCATTTTCATCGTATTTGAATTCATAGCTCAAGTCAATATCACCTGTACTTTTATATCTAATGTGTTTTGTTCTATATCCTTTTTCGTCGAAAAATAGTTCTTCAACTAAAACCATGTTTTTAGGATAAGCATTATTCCTTCCAAAAAAACCAGCATATCTTCGTCGTACTTTTACTTTTAATTCCTTTGCTTTTTTAAGCTCTTTTGTATTTTGGTCGATTATTTCTTTTTTGTTTTTTGATGGTGTAACTGTATTACTTTTTACTGTTTGATTTTTGTTTTGAGTGTTCCCACATTGAACAATAATTGTAAGTGATATTAATGGAATAAAAATGAAAAATAAAAACAAAAAAATTTTTGTCAGCTTTTTCATATTAAAAAACCTTTTTTAATTTGGAATTTTGGTTGTAAGCTAAGATAGTTTTTCTTCAAGAGCATTCAAAGTTTTATCATCAATTACAGTTTGAATTCTATCAAAAAGTTCACGTTCTTCCATTCTTATATGTTTTTCGAGTGTGTAACCTAATTTATCAAGATAATTTTCATAATTTTCTTCTGATTTTATTTTATCAATAAGAAGCTTAATTTCAACATGTTCATTAATCATTTGTTCAAATAATTTATCTAAAAATGTATCTTTCCCCTGAAGTAATTTCATTAAAATGTTTTCTTCGTCATTAAAATGTTTGATTAGATAATTTTGAAAAAAGTTAATGGTGTAATCTTTCTTGTCAACTAAATTCGAAGGCATACCTTTATAATGAGGAGCACCTTTTTTAATAATTTGTGCAAGTATCAATCCATCGTGATGTTCTCTGGATAATCGAATTAAAGCTTTATGTCTTTTCATTTTCTTTTCTCATTAATCTTTCTCTGTATAATTGACCTATTTCTGCTCCAGCTATAAAAATGCATGATGAGTAAAACAACCATAGAAGAATTACTATAATTAAAATGAAAGCACCATAAAAAGGATTTTTCCCTAAGAAATTTTGAATGTAATACCCAAAAAATTTTCTGGCAACTTCCCATAAAACTGTAGTAGAAAGAGCACTGACTGCAGCCACTCGTTTAGGAAGTTTTTCATAAGGGATAAGATAGTAAAGCATAAAAAACAAAATAAGCAAAATTAGTAACGAACCAATCCACACAATTGTATTCCACATCTCACTTAATCTTACAAATGTTAGAAATGGCGAATTACCTGCAATTTCGAGAAATAGATTTAATGCTGGAAATATTAATGTTGAAAGTGAAATCAAAATAACAAGAAGCAAAACCATTCCAATATCTCTAAGCAATCCAATCAAAAAGTTCTTTTCAATTTTTGTATGAAAAATTTGGTTCAATAAAGTTCGCATGCTGCTAAAAACCCATGTAGAAGTTAGAAGTAATCCGAAAGCACCTATGTAGCCCGCAATATTTTTGTATTCAATAGCTTCTGGCAGACGGTTACTAATAATTTTTTTTGCAAAATTAGAATAATCAGGATAAGGTACAATTGTATCAATAATTTGATTTATCATATTTTGCAATGTTTGAGCATCAAAAATATTTCCCAGTAATGAAAAGATAAAAAGTATTAGAGGAATCAGACTCAATATTAATGAATAAGCTATTCCAGCTCCAGTCAAAAAAATATTATGTTCATCAATTTTATTAAATAAACCAGTTACATAATAACCAATTGTATGAAAGATTTCCTTTATCTTAATTTTTAGAAAAAATTTTTTTGCGGTCATTTTAAACATGAATGCTCATTTTATTTGGTATAGAATCGAAATAAAGATGAGATAAAAGTTGTAATGAAAAATCATATTGATCATTAACAATGAATCTTTGGGGAATAGTTTCTCCGATGAGCATATAAGGCGTAAAACTCTTAGAAGCAACTTTTTCAAAATTGCTTCTGTTTTCGGGACTGACAGTTACAATAACTCTCGATTGACTTTCGGAGAAGAATGAAAAATCTTCTCTGGTTTTTATGTGAATGTTTACTTTTGCGCCTATCATATTTTCAGGATTAAGAATGCAGCATTCAGCAAGAGCAGTAATTAATCCTCCTTCAGAAACATCATGAGCAGAATTAATCAACTTTTGATTAATTAATTGAAGCAATAGTGTATGTAAATCTTTTTCTGCCTGCAAATCAATTTTTGGAATTTTTCCTTTAACCAAACCATGAATTGTTTTTAAATATTCACTTCCTCCTATTTCTTCATAATCTTCTCCGAGGACATAAATTAAATCACCTTGATTTTTAAATTCTGCTGTTGTTACATTTTCTAATTTTTCTATCAATCCAACCATTCCTATAACAGGAGTTGGGTAAACTGCAGTATCTGGACTTTCATTGTAAAAGCTTACATTGCCACCTGTGACTGGAGTGTTAAAAAATCTGCATGCTTCTCCCATTCCTTCAATTGCTTGTTTAAATGTCCAGTACATTTCAGGCTTATAAGGATTTCCAAAATTCAAGCAATTTGTAATTGCAAGCGGAATGGCACCGGAACAGACAACATTTCTTGCAGCTTCTGCAACTGCTATTTTAGTTCCTTCTTTTGGATTTAGATAAACATATCTTCCATTGCAATCTGTTGAAGCAGCTATAGCTTTATTTGTTCCTTTAATCAAAATTACAGCAGCATCTGAACCAGGGCCAACAATAGTATTTGTTCTTACCATTGAATCATACTGTTCATATACCCATCTTTTTGAGGCTATATTTGGTGACGAAAAAATTTGTTCGAAAATTTCTGCAATGCTATCAGGTTCGGGCAGTTCATTACAATTAAAATTTTCTGCTTCTTTTATATATTCGGGTTCTTTTGTTTCGCGTATGTATACTGGAGCTCCTCCTCCAAGCACAAGTTCATAAGGTGGTATTTCAGCTTTCTTTTCACCATGATGATAAATCTTTAATAATTGTTCTTCCGTCACTTCGCCAATTATTTCGCAGTTTAAATCCCACTTTTCAAAAATTTCTTTTACTTTATTTTCATATCCTTTCTTTGCAACTACAAGCATTCTTTCCTGACTTTCCGATAGCATAATTTCATAAGCATTCATATCAGCTTCTCTTAATGGAACTTTATCCAGGTTTATAATCATTCCAGATTTTCCTTTTGCACTCATTTCAGAAGTCGAGCATGAAATTCCAGCAGCACCCATATCTTGAATTCCAACAACGAGATTTTGTTTTATAATTTCAAGTGTTGCTTCAAGAAGAAGTTTTTCGGTGAAAGGGTCACCAACTTGAACAGACGGACGTTTGGATTCGGATTTTTCAGAAATTTCTTCAGAGGCAAAAGTTGCCCCATGAATTCCATCTCTCCCTGTTGAAGAGCCTACAATCATTACTGGATTTCCTGCACCTTTAGCTACAGCAGAAACAATTCTATTAGTATCTACAACACCAATAGCCATTGCGTTCACAAGAGGATTATTTTTATAAGAATCATCAAAATAAACTTCTCCGCCAACTGTTGGAACTCCAAAGCAATTCCCATAATCGGCAATTCCTTTTACAACACCTTCAAATAAATATCTTGTTCTTGCATCTTCGAGTGGACCAAAACGAAGAGAATTTAAGCATGCAATTGGCCGGGCTCCCATTGTAAAAATGTCTCTTAATATCCCACCTACACCGGTTGCAGCTCCTTGATATGGTTCAACTGCAGATGGATGATTATGGCTTTCAATCTTAAATGCAATTGCAAGTCCATCACCAATATCCACAAGTCCAGCATTTTCTTCACCTGCACCTACGAGTAATCTTCCACCAGAACGAGGAAGTGTTTTTAATAATGCTATGGAATTTTTGTAGCTGCAATGTTCACTCCACATTACACTGAATATTCCAAGCTCGGTAAATGTTGGAACTCGTCCTAATCGTTCACAAATCCAATTATATTCTTCTTCTGTTAAGCCATGGTCAAGGGCTAATTGTAGATTTACTTCAGGTTCTCTCATTTTTTATCAAATATTTTTCATTTGTTGAATCTAATATAATATATTTCAAGTTTTTAATCTTGATATGGTTTTATGATTAATAATAAAGTTTTTGAATCAAAAATTTTTTATTGTAATTAGAAATGATGTTATGATAAGCTTTAAAGCATATTAATAATGAACATTACAAGTCATATAAAATTTGCTTTTTGTTGATAAGAAAAATTTTATTAGCTGACTAAAAATTTTCAAATTACTTAATCAGTTTAGGAAAATTATTTTCGTTGCTAAGTTTATATCCAATATCAAACAGCATTTGAACTTCTTCAACCATTCCGCTTAAATCCCAATCATGGTTAAATTCATCTGTTACTTTGTGGTAATTATTTTTATTCCATTCTCTAGCAGCTTTTTGTATATCTTTTTTACCATCAATAGATTCTATTCCATGTCGAATGTAAATTGCTGGTATACCTGCTTTTACAAAATTATAATGGTCAGATCTAAAAAATCCGCCGCTTTCCGGATTGGGGTCTGGTCGAACAATTTTTCCTAATTTCTCTGCTTCTTCTTTTATGTATTTATCAAGTTCAGACATTCCATAACCAAGCACAGCAATATCTTTAGTTCTGCCAAAGATATTTAACCCATCAAGATTTATTGCTGCTATAATTTTATTCAAAGGAATGATGGGATTTTTAACATAATATTCTGAACCCAGTAATCCCTGTTCTTCTGCGGTGAGAGAAAGAATTGCAATGGAACGTTTAGGTTTTTCTTTTAATTTGGAGAAAGCCTCAGCAATTTGAAGAATTCCAGCAACGCCCGAAGCATTATCTCTTGCTCCATTAAAAATACTATCACCTTTCAATGAAGAATCATAACCAAGATGGTCCCAGTGTGCCATATAGAATACAAATTCATCTGCTCTTTCTTTTCCCGGCAAAATTCCAAGTACATTTCGAGTTTTTATGTGTTCAATTTTATTTTTAATTGTCAATGAAGTAGTAAGGCCAAGTGGTTTTGCTTTGAATCCTCTAACAGAAGCTTTTTTTAATTCTTCATCCAAATCTAATTTTGCAAGATTAAAAATTTCTTTTGCTTTATCATAAGTAATCCAGCCTTCAAACTTGCAGCGCGAAAAATTTTTATCTTTTTCTTCTATAAAATACTGTGGCCCTACTCTACCATTCTTTACAACTTCCCAGGGATAACTTGCAGCTTTTGTTTCATGAATTACAAAAACTCCGGCTGCGCCCTGTCTTGCTGCTTCTTCGTATTTATAAGTCCATCTTCCATAATAAGTCATAGCTTTTCCCTTAAATAAAGAAGAATCATTTGTGGCAAAACCAGGATCATTAACCATTACTAAAATTATTTTGTTTTTTACATCTATTCCTTCAAAATCATTCCAGTTGTATTCAGGTGCATTAATTCCATAACCTGCAAAAATTATTTCACAAGGTTTAATTTGAATCTCTTCTGTAACTCTTCTTGTAACTGCAACAAAATCATCACCATAATTAAGCTTTACTTTTCCATTTTTCCCTTTAACAATAATTTCTGAATTTACCAAAGGTGTCAATTCAACAAGATTAATTTCTTGGAGGTAACTTTTGCCATCTGCTGGTTCTAATCCTATTCTTTTATATTGTTCAATTAAATAATTAATTGTTTTTTCTTCTCCCTCGTGACCGAGAGACCTGCCTAAAAATTCGTCGGAGGATAATTTTTTAATATGTGCTGATAAATTTTTTTCATTTATAAAATTTCTTGCATCTTCAAAATTGTTTGATGAACAGGATACTATTAACAAAAAGGTTAAGAAGGCATAATAAATTTTCATTTTATTTTTCATCCATTTTTTTTTGATAATTTAATATATAAGAACCCAATAAGATTTCAAACTATTTTTAATGAATATTAATTATTACTGGATTATTTTCGATAATAAAAACAAAAAGAGGTTTTATAATGAGAGCTAAAATTTATTTTCTTGCATTTATATCAATTCTATTTTTAGAATCTTGTGCAACTGTGATAAATACAACCACACAAAATGTTGAAATAAAAACAAATCCACCAAATGCAAAAATTACAATTGATGGGAAAAAATTTGGCACAACACCTCAATCTGTAAATCTTGAACGAGGTTCGAACCATGTTATTAAACTTGAACTTGATGGATATGACACTTATGAAACCCAGATTACAAGAAAAATTTCAATCTGGTTCTGGGGAAATGCTTTTAATGGTTTTTTACCTGGAATGATAGTAGACATGTTTACTGGCTCTATGTATAATTTGTTGCCGGAATCAATAAATGTAGAACTTCAGCAAGCAAAAGCAGAACCTGCAAAAAAGAAATAAAGAGTTAATAATTATTCCCGAATATTTTTCTATATTTTTCATATAAAGAATCATCTTCCGGGACAGCACCTTCTATCATACAAATTTCGGTAGCAAATTCATTTGCTAATTTATTTATAGTATACAAGTCCAATTGAAATAAATAACCAATACAAAGAATGGCAGCAAAAGCATCGCCAGCACCAACTGTATCAACTACTTTATCTGTTTTAGTTTTATAGTGCGAAAAACTTTTTTTATCATAAAGTATTGCTCCTTTATTTCCAAGAGTTATACTTAATAAATCAATGTTAAATTCATTGCATAAATTTTCTATTGTTAATTCATCACTCATTTCCATATGCAGGATTTTTTTAATCTTGTTAAATTCTTCATAATTTATTTTGATTACATTACTTACTTTTAATGCTTCTTTAATCATTTCGTCAGAGAAAAAATTATGTCGCAAATTCAAGTCGCAAAAATATTTTATGTTTTTTCCGAATAATGATTGAATCGTCTTTCTCGAAATTTTACTTCGTTGTGATAAAGTTCCAAAGTATAAAATATCAGTATTGTTTTCAACAATGTTAATTATTTCATTATTTATAGTTAGAAAATCATAACAGCATTCAGATGAAATTGTAAAATGTGGAATTTTATTTTCATCTAATTCAACTTTAACTGTTCCAGTTGGATGATAATTATCTACAGAAATTAATTTTGTATCAAATCCAATTGAATTTAGATAGCTTAATATTTCTTTTCCATTTTCATCATTGCCCACACTCGATATAAAATTGGCTTTGCCTAAAATTTTCCAGACATGATAAATAAAATTAAATGGTGCCCCTCCCAATCTTTTTCTATTGGGATAGATATCATAAAGAATTTCACCAATTGCAGTAATATTACAGATTTTTGATTTGTCCATTTTACTAATTCTAATTTTTTATTTGATAAATTTAATAGTAATTCCAACAAACTTATTATTGAAAATTTCTTTTATGGCTTTATGTAAATGTATTTTTAAAAATTTATTCTAACTGACTTTCATTGATTTTAAAATTCGAAAAATTACTTTTTGGAAATACCCGCTTACTTTTTCATCATTAATTTTATTTTACAGATGAAATCTTTACCATATGAAACGAGGGTATAAAATTCGTTTTTACGATTCAATATAAAACAATAAATTCTTATAATAATCTGAAAAAAAATACCTCTCGGCATTTTAATTTTATTGATTATATTGCATCAATAAAAAGAACATATCTAATAAAGACATGAAAAAACAAAAAAATAAAATTAATCAATCATCCATTCCCACTGCTTTTAACCCTTGGCATCATGTTGAGTACGGAAGTGATGCACCGGAAATTGTAAATGCAATCATTGAAATACCACAAGGTTCAAAAGGCAAGTATGAGCTTGATAAAAAAAGTGGATTGCTCAAATTAGACAGAGTTCTTTTTTCGGCTGTTTATTATCCAGCTAATTATGGATTTATTCCTCAAACACTAAGTGACGATGGAGACCCTCTAGATATTTTAGTTCTCTCATCAATAGAAGTTGACCCTCTTTGTATTATTGAAGCAAAAGTTATTGGTTTAATGAGAATGGTTGACGACGATGAAAAAGACGATAAAATTATTTCAGTAGCTAAAAATGATATTTCATTAAATTACATAAACGAGTTAAAACATCTCCCTCCTCATACTACTATTCAGCTGAAAAGATTTTTTGAAGATTATAAAAAATTAGAACATAAACATGTTATTGTTGAAAAATTTTTCGGAAAGAAAGAAGCTTACAAGATTGTCAGTGATTCTATTAATCGATATAAAAAAGAATTTGGCATTAAATAAGAAAGCAATACCTTTTGCTCTTTAATAAATTCAATTGTTCCATTTTTTCTATTTTATTGGGTAGAAATTTATTTCTCGCAAAGACGCCAAGTTTATTTTCAGCTTAGCAAGAACTGTTTTTCATTTATTCTTTTAATTACTACGTTCAGAAAGACATACGAAGGAAAGACAATTTAAAAGCTTATATTTCATTAAGTGAAATAATTAATTAACTAACTAACATCTTTCTTTCTATATTTCCAGAAAAAATAAAATGGTAAGCCGCTTGATATAAGAATTAAACCCATCATTGCATCCTTGGTATCGGAGAAGATTGAGTTAATTAAAAATAAAAATGCTGCACAAACAAAGATTAAAGGAGTGTAAGGGTAACCCCAAACTTTATAAGGTCTTTTTTCCTCAGGCATTTTTTTTCTGAGAATAATTATTCCAAATGCTCCGAGCATATAAAATAGCCACGAAGCAAACATTACATAATCTGTAATTGTGTCAAATGTACCTGAAAGCACGAGAACACAAGACCAGATTCCCTGAACTATTAGAGCAATATGCGGAGTCCCGAAATCTGGATGAACTTTACCAAGACTTTTGAAAAATAAATTAGCTCTTGCCATAGCAAATGGAACTCTTGCTGTTGCAAGTATACTTCCATTTAAAGCTCCAAAAGTAGAAATAATAACAATTAGAGAAATTATTGAGCCGCCTTTAGAACCAAAAACTTTTTCAGCTGCAGAAGCGGCTACTAATGGAGATTTTGCCATTTCATTTATTGGTAAAACATAAAGGTAGGCTAAATTTATTAATACATAAACAAAAATGACTATTAACACACCAAACAATAAACCAAGCGGGACATTTCTTTGTGCATTTTTTACTTCTCCTGAAACAAAAGTTATATTGTTCCAGGCATCGTAGGCCCAAAATGCTCCTGCAAATGCTAATCCAATTACACTAAAAAGATTTTTTGCTGTTGAAGGAGGGATATTAAAATTTGTGTAAATGTTTGATGTGCTTCCATTTCCAAACATAAAAAGAATTAATGCAAAAACAATAATTACAGCAATTTTAATGTAAGTCAAAATAGTTTGTACTGTGCCGCCAAATATTACACCAATATAGTTTATGGAAGTTAAAATAATTATGGAAATTATTGCTACTGTTTTAACACCAAAATCTACAAATGGATATATCTTTCCAACAAGTGGAAAATAAAATGAGAAGTTCTGCCAGACATCTGGAAGTTGAAATAATTTTATAAAATAGCCAATATATTCTGCAAAGACATAGGCAATTGCTGCTTGACTTCCAGTTTGAATTACAGATAATATTGACCACCCATAGATATAAGCTGTAAAATCACCATACATTTTTCTGAAATAAACATACTGTCCACCTGTGGCATCAATCATTCCAGATATTTCGGCATTTACAAATGCACCAATAAGTGTAATTAAACCTGCAGCAATCCAGATTAAAATTAATAATTCAGGAGAACCTAATTGTTCTGCCATTGTTGATGGTTTTCTAAAAATTCCAGAGCCAATCATTGAACCAGCAACAATCATAATAGAAGCAGTTAGACTTAAACCTCGAACTAATTCGGTTTTTCTGTTCTTCATAATTTGAATTAACCCTTTAGCATGAATATAATTTTATCGAATTAGTATTTTATTAAGTTGCTAAGAAAATAAAATTAGAATAGAATTCCAAAAGGAAATATTTTTTGTTTATCCATGAGTTTTATTAGATTGCCATTTGAAATTTTTCCATTCATTTTCTTTTTAAAAAGTTTGTATAAGAATTAATTTATAGGTCTAATCTGTGGAAACATATCTAATCGTTCTTATAGTTCTTATAATTTTAGCGTTGACTGATTTAGTTGTCGGAGTTGCAAACGACGCTGTAAACTTTTTGAATTCAGCAATTGGTTCAAAAGTTGCTCCACGCCATATCATTTTAATAGTTGCTTCACTCGGTGTATTTATAGGAACTCTTTTTTCAAGTGGAATGATGGAAATTGCAAGGAAAGGCATTTTTAATCCTGAAATGTTCAATTTTAGCGAAGTCATGGCAATCTTTGTAGCGGTAATGATAACAGATGTACTTTTACTTGATTTTTATAACACTTTTGGAATTCCTACATCTACTACTGTATCTTTAATTTCTTCTCTCTTAGGTGGAAGTGTTG